>JAKBCB010000034.1 GCA_021808185.1 Pseudomonadota bacterium | reverse complement strand
CGGCCGCAGCCCGGTGGCCGCCGCGCCGACGGCGGCCCCGATGAACCCGCTTTCGGTGATCGGCGTGTCGAGCACGCGTTCGCGCCCGAACTCGCCCACCAATCCCTTGGTCACGCCGAGCGGGCCGCCCCAGGCATCGTCCTCGCCCGGCGCGCCCTGGCCGCCCGCGACATCCTCGCCCATCAGCACGACGCGATGGTCGCGCCGCATTTCCTGCGCCAGCGCCTCGTTGATTGCCTGCCGGAAGCTTTTCTTGGACATGGGTTTCGCTCCCGTTCAGTAGGACACGTACACGTCGGTCAGCAGCTGCTCGGCCGCCGGCATGGCGGCCGCCTTGGCCGTGACCACCGACTGCTCGATCTCGGCCTTCACCGCGGCATCGACCTCGTCGAGTTGCCCGGCCGAAAGCAGCCCGGCCTCGGTGACACGGGCGCGGAAGAAATTCAGCGGGTCTTCCTCGCGCCGCACCCGCTCGATCTCGCCCTCGCCGCGATATGTCATCGCGTCGCCCTCGAAGTGACCGTAGTAGCGGTTCAGCTTGCCGTGGATCAGGCTCGGCCCGCCGCCGGCGCGCGCGCGCGCCACCGCCTCGGCCGCCGCGTCGTAGATCGCGAAGAAGTCCAGCCCATCGACCTGCACCGCGGGGATGCCGAAACCCGCCGCGCGGCCAAGCTGGGTGCCGGAGACCGACCAGTTCGATGCTGTGGATTCCGCGTAGCCGTTGTCCTCGACCACGAAGATCACCGGCAGGTTCCACGCCTTGGCAAGATTGTAGCTCTCCATGGTGGTGCCCTGGTTCGAGGCACCATCGCCCATGAACGCCACCGCAACGCCGCCGGTTTTCAGCGTCTTGGCGGTCAGCGCCGCGCCGCAGATCAGCGGCGGCCCACCGCCGACGATGCCGTTGGCGCCCATCATGCCCTTTTCCAGGTCGGCGATGTGCATCGAGCCGCCCTTGCCGCCGCACAACCCGTTGGACTTGCCGAAGATCTCGCCCATCATACCGTTGACGTCGCAGCCCTTGGCGATGCAATGGCCGTGGCCGCGATGGGTGCTGGCGATCTTGTCGCGTTCGTCCAGATTCATGCAGATACCGACTGCCGAGGCTTCCTCGCCCGCGTACAGATGCACGAAACCTGGGATGCCGCCTGCCGAGAACTCGACATGCACGCGGTCCTCGAACTCGCGGATCGTCCGCATGGTGCGGTAAGCCGCCAGGAGCTGTTCGCGATTGAGCTGCATCGCTTGTCTTTCCCCCCATCGTCGGTTGGTTGTTGGGGATGAGCCTAGGACAGCCGCGCGCGAAGCGGAAGCCTCGCCGTGGACCGTTTTTCAGGGATAGATTGATCGACTGCGAGAGGAAACGAGACGATGACGGACAGGCAATTCCGGGCCGCGGGGGTGATCGGCTGGCCGATCGCGCACTCGCGCAGCCCGCTGCTGCATGGCTACTGGCTCAAGCAGCACGGTATCCCGGGCGCCTATCTGCCGTTCGCGGTGCGGCCGGGCGAGGTGCGCGCCGCCCTGCGCGGGCTGGCGGCCCTCGGCTTCGCCGGCTGCAACGTGACCGTGCCGCACAAGGAGGAGACGCTGGCGCTGGTCGATACCGCCGACGACCTGTCGCGCCGGATCGGGGCTGCCAATCTGGTCGTCGTCGGGCCGGACGGGTCGCTGCACGGCTCCAACACCGACGCCTACGGGTTCCTGGCCAATCTGCGCGAGCGCGCCCCCCATTGGCGCGCCGATGCGGGGCCGGCGGTGGTGATCGGCGCCGGCGGCTCGGCGCGCGCGGTGATCGTGAGCCTTGCCGACGCGGGCGCCCCGGAAATCCGGCTGGTCAACCGCACCGGCGAACGGGCGGAGGCGGTGGCGGCGGCGCTCGGCGGCCCCATCCGGGTGGTCGAGTGGGACGCGCGCGCCCAGGCGCTGGAGGGGGCGCGCCTGCTGGTCAACACCACCACCCAGGGGATGCACGGCCAGCCGCCGCTCGACCTCGACCTGTCCGCGCTGCCGAAGAACGCGGTGGTGACTGATCTTGTCTATGTGCCGCTGGAAACGCCGCTGCTGGCGGCGGCGCGGGCGCGCGGCAATGTGGCGGTGGACGGGCTCGGCATGCTGCTGCACCAGGCGGTCCCCTCGTTCGCCGCGTGGTTCGGGGTGACGCCGGAGGTGACGCCGGAATTGCGCGCGCTGGCCGAGGCGACGCTGTGACCCCGATGCGGGGCAGCAACCGCTTCAAGCTCGGCGTGTTCGCCGCCAACGCCGATGGCGGCCTGACCCTGACGCGCGTGCCGGAACGCTGGCAGGCGCGCTGGCCGGACATCGTCAAGGTCGCGGAGATCGCCGACCGGGGCGGGCTGGACTTCTTCCTGCCCATCGCGCGCTGGAAAGGGTTCGGCGGCACCACCAACAGCCGCGAATGGAGCTTCGAGACCTTCACCTTCGCCGCCGCCCTGGCCGGTGCCACCGCGCGCATCGCGCTGTTCTCCACCGTGCACGTGCCGATGGTGCATCCGGTGTTCGCGGCCAAGGCGCTGGCCACCGTCGATCATGCCTCCGGCGGGCGGGCGGGCCTGAACATCGTCTGCGGCTGGAACCCGGACGAGTTTTCCGCCTTCGGCCTGGACCCGGTGGCGGACCGCTACGCACAGGGCCTGGAGTGGTTCGAGATCCTGTCCCGCATCCATGCCGACACCGGCCCGTTCGATTTCGACGGCGCCTTCTACCGCTTGCGCGGCGTCTCCGGCCGGCCGGCGCCACTGCAACGGCCCCGCCCGGTCACGGCGAACGCGGCCTTCTCCCCGCCCGGCCGCGACTTCGCCGCGCGGGCGGCCGACATCCTGTTCACCACCTTCCTCGACATCGCCGCCGGCCGCGCGCAGATCGCCGATATGCGGGCGCGGGCCGAGGCGGCCGGGCGCGCGGTGGACGTGGTCGCCACCTGCCACGTCGTCTGCCGCGACAGCCAGGACGAGGCCGAGGCGTATTACCACCGCTACGCCGTGGCCGAGGCCGACGAGGGCGCCGTGGACCGCCACATGGCCGGCAAGGCGGCGCATTCGGGCAGCCACGACGCGGCGGCCTACCGCCTGCACCGAAAGCGCTTCGCCGGCGGCGCCGGCACCTATCCGCTCGTCGGCACGCCGGAAAAGATCGCCGAGCAGATCGTGCATATGGCGCAAGCCGGGTTCGCCGGCACCACGATCAGCTTCGTCGATTTCCTGGGCGAGCTGCCGCCGTTCCTGGCCAAGGTGCTGCCGCTGCTGCGCGAAGCCGGGCTGCGGGAAAGCTGACGCGGCCTATGCGCAGGCAGGGTTGGCGGCGCGGCAACGGCCCTCGAACGCCTCGGAAATGAACTCCGGCCGCTTGTAGTAGCCCTTCAGCCAGCTCGCCAGCATGCACAGTTCCTCCAGCCTGACGATCTCGTCCAGCGTGCCCGACGGAAAACGGATGGCGAAACTTTCGGCAACTGTCCCAAGCACCGCCTCGACATCCTCGATGGCGAGACCGCAATCGGCCTCCAGCACGGCGGTACGGACCAGTTTCTGCTCATCCACCTCGTAGTCGTCGCGGATCAGTTTGACGATCCAGCGGAACATCGTCATCCAGTTCTTCACATCGTCGATCGGCCGCGCCATGGGCTCCGCTCGTTCCGGGGGAGAATGCCGGTCATTGCAGCAAAGCGTGGGCAAAGGCTTAAGCGGCGGCCTCGCCGCCACGGCCACACGCGGCTAAGGTGGCCGCCACCGCGTTGACAAGCCGATCCTTCAAGGTTCAACTATTTCCGTCCGCTGGAGGCTTCCATGGCTGAACGCTCGTTCGCGCGCGAGGTGCAGGACCTCAAACTGACCGCCGGTCAGGAATTCCGCGGCGAGGGCATCCTGGCCGTGACCAAGGCGCTGCTGCAATCCGGCGTCGGCTACGTCGCCGGCTACCAGGGCGCGCCGATCTCGCACCTGATGGACGTGCTGGCCGACGCGCAGGACATCCTGGCCGAGCTTGGCGTGCATTACGAAGCCTCGGCGAGCGAGGCCGCCGCCGCGTCCACGCTGGCGACCTCGGTGATGTACCCGATCCGCGGCGCGGTGACGTGGAAATCCACCGCCGGCACCAATGTCGCCTCGGACGCGCTCTCCAACCTCGCCTCGGGCGGTGTGACCGGCGGCGCGCTGATCGTGATCGGCGAGGATTACGGCGAAGGCTCCTCGATCATGCAGGAGCGCACGCACGCCTACGCGATGAAAAGCCAGATCTGGCTGCTCGATCCGCGCCCGAACCTGCCCAGCATCGTGCGCGCGGTGGAGGATGCGTTCGAGCTGTCCGAGGCGTCGAACACGCCGGTGATGCTGGAGATGCGCATCCGCGCCTGCCATGTGCATGGCAGCTTCATCGCCAAGGACAACGTCCCGCCGCCGTTCACGCTGAAACAGGCGCTGGAAAGCCCGCGCCGCGACACCTCGCGCATCGTGCTGCCGCCGGCCAGCTTCATGCACGAGCAGGAGAAAGTGACGAAGCGCCTGCCCGCCGCGCGCGCCTTCATCAAGGCGCGCGGCATGAACGAGACATTCCCCGGCGACGTGGACGATCTCGGCATCATCCTGCAAGGCGGCATGTACAACGGCGTGATGCGCGCGCTGGCGCTGTTCGGCCTCGCCGACGTGTGGGGGGGCACGCGCATTCCGCTGCATGTGCTCAACGTGACCTATCCGCTGCTGGACGAGGATCTCGCGGCGTTCTGTCGCGGCAAGCGCGCCGTGCTGATGGTGGAAGAAGGACAGCCGGACTTTCTCGAACAGGCGCTGAACACCATCCTGCGCCGCGCCGGCGTCGGCACCGCGATCGCGGGCAAGGACGTGCTGCCGATGGGCGGCGAGTACACCGCCCTCGTGCTGGTCGATGGCATTCGCAAATTCCTCGAAAAGCACGCGCCCACGCTGCTGCGCACGGCGCTGATACCGCCCGATCCGGCGCCCGTTCTGGCCAGCGAGTCGGCCAGGTCGCTGGCCAAAGTGGTGCCCCCTCGCCCGCCGAGCTTCTGCACCGGCTGCCCGGAACGGCCGATCTTTTCCGCGCTGACGCTGGTGCAGAAGGAACTCGGCGAACATCACGTGGCCGCCGACATCGGCTGCCATCTGTTCTCGATCAACGCGCCGTTCAACATCGGCGCCACCACCATGGGCTACGGGCTTGGCCCGTCCTCGGCCTCGGCGTTGCAGGTGAAGGCGGACAAGCGGCCCATCGCCATCATGGGCGATGGCGGGTTCTGGCATAACGGGCTGTCCACCGGCATTTCCAACGCCGTGTTCAACAAGCACGACGGCGTGATCCTGGTCGTCGATAACTACTACTCCGCCGCGACCGGCGGGCAGGACATCCCCTCCTCGCGCGCGGCTAACGGCTCGCGCAGCACCAACCATCCGATCGAGAACGCGGTTCGCGGCGTCGGCGCGCAATGGGTCAAGCGCATCGACCACACCTATTCGGTCGGCAAGATGCGCGACATCCTGCGCGAGGCGCTGACCACGAAGGAACCCGGCCCCAAGATCGTCATCGCCTCGTCCGAATGCATGCTCAACCGCCAGCGTCGCGAACGCCCGCAATTCGCCGCCGCCGTCAAACGCGGTGAACGGCGCGTCAAGCCGCGCTTCGGGGTGGACGAAGACATCTGCACCGGCGATCACGCCTGCATCCGCCTCTCCGGCTGCCCGTCGCTGTCGGTTAAGCCCTCCGGCGACCCGCTGAAGGAAGATCCCGTCGCCGCCATCGACAATTCCTGCGTCGGCTGCGGCAACTGCGGCGAGGTGGCGGACGCCGCCGTGCTGTGCCCGAGTTTCTACCGCGCCGATGTCGTGCACAACCCGACCGGCTGGGAACGCTGGGTGGCGGGGCTGCGCGGAAAAATCATCGGCGCGCTGCAACGCCGGCGCGATGCGCGCCGTCTGGTGCTCGCCTGACCATGGACGCCGCGCTGACCACATCGGACAAGCCCATCGGCGTCGCCATCATGGCGATGGGCGGCCAGGGCGGCGGCGTGCTCGCCGACTGGATTGTCGCTCTCGCCGAGGCCCAAGGGTTTCACGCCCAGTCAACCTCCGTCCCCGGCGTGGCGCAGCGCACCGGGGCCACGATCTATTACGTCGAACTGATCCGCCCGGTGCCGGGCCGCCGGCCGGTGCTGTCGATGATGCCGGTGCCGGGCGACGTGGACGTTGTGATCGCGGCGGAAATGATGGAGGCCGGGCGCGCCATCCAGCGCGGCCTCGTCTCGCCGGACCGCACCACGCTGATCGCCTCCACCCATCGCGCGCTGGCGGTGCTGGAGAAAGCCAAGCCCGGCGACGGGCGGGCCGATTCGGCCTCGGTGCAGGCGGCGGCTGAAAGGTTGGCGCGGCGCTTCCTCAGCGCCGACATGCAGGCGCTGGCCGAACGCAACGGCAGCGTGATCTCCGCCTCGTTGTTCGGCGCGCTGGCCGCCTCCGACACGCTGCCCTTCGACCGCGCCGCGTTCGAGGACACGGTGCGCGCCGCCGGTGTTGGGGTGGATGCCAGCCTGCGCGCCTTCGCCGCCGGGTTCGACGCGGTGCGCACGCCGAGCAACCGGCCGCCGCCGGACGCCGTGATCCCCGCCGAACCGCTCCCCGCCGCCAGCGGCGGGACCGAGGCCGCGCGCGCGGAGGTAAGCCGGGCGCTGCGGCGGATCGCGGAGGAATTTCCCCCGCAGGCGCAAGACATGCTGGGCCACGGGATCAGGCGGCTGATCGACTATCAGGATGTCGCCTACGCGCACGAATATCTCGACCGTGTCGCGATCCTGCGCGGATTCGACAGCATCGGGCACGACCACGCGCTGACGGCCGAAGCGGCGAAACAGGTGGCCGTTGCCATGTCGTACGACGACCTGATCCGCGTCGCCGACCTGAAAACCCGTGCCAGCCGCTTCGCGCGTGTGCGCGGCGAGGCGCAGGCCAGGCCGGACCAGCTCGTCGGCATGACGGAATTCTTCCATCCCCGGCTAGAGGAAGTCTGCGCCACGCTGCCGGCATGGCTCGGCCTCGCCATCGAGACCTCGCCCGCGCTGAGCAGACTGTTGCGGCCGCTGTTCGCGAACGGCAGGCGCATGCGCACGGATCGGCTGTCCGGCTTCCTGCCGCTGTATGCGGTCGCAGGAATGCGGCGCTGGCGCCGCCACCTGTTGCGGCACCGGCGCGAGCAGGCGCATCTGGACGCCTGGCTGACGCTGGTTGCCACGCACGCGCGCAAGGACTACCGCCTCGCCGTGGAACTGCTGAAATGCCGGCGGCTCATCAAAGGCTACAGCGACACCCACGCGCGCGGGCAGAGCAAATACGACCGCGTGGTGGGCGCGCTGTGGCGCCTCGATGGGCGCGCGGATGCGGCCGACTGGATACGCCGCCTGCGCGACGCGGCGCTGGCGGACGAGGACGGAAACATGCTGGACGGCGCGCTGGCGACGATCGCCACGCTGGAACCGATGGGGGAACATTGATGAGCAGCCTGCACACTTTCGCCGCCGACCTGCTGGCCGGGAAGATCCGCGTCGTCGATCTGACGCAGACGCTCTCGCCGGACTTCCCCACCATCCAGTTGCCGCCGCAATTCGGCCAGTGCGCGCCGTTCCGCATCGAGGAAGTCTCGCGCTACGACGATCGCGGGCCGGCCTGGTACTGGAACAACATTTCCATGAACGAGCACACCGGCACGCATTTCGACGCGCCGGTGCACTGGGTCAGCGGCAAGGATTTCCCCAACAACACCACCGACACCATTCCGACCGAGAAGCTGATCGCCCCAGCCGTGGTGATCGACATCTCCGCCGAGGTCGCGAAGAACCCGGACTTCCTGCTCACCGTGGATGCGCTGAAGGCTTGGGAAGCCGCGCACGGCCGTATTCCGGACGGCGCCTGGGTGCTGCTGCGCACCGACTGGTCGAAGAAGTCGGGCGACGCCTACGCCAACGTGCAGGCCGACGGTGCCCACACGCCGGGGCCGGACGTGGACAGCATCAAGTGGCTGGTGGAACAGCGCGACGTGATCGGCTTCGGCACGGAGACGATCGGCACCGATGCCGGCCAGGCCTTCGCGTTTCAGCCGCCCTTCCCGGCGCATTTCTTCATGCACGGCAAGGGCCGCTACGGGCTGCAATGCCTGTGCAACCTCGACCAGTTGCCCGCGACCGGCGCCCTCGTCATCGCCCCGCCGCTGAAGATCAAGGGCGGCTCCGGCAGCCCGCTGCGCGTGCTCGCGCTGGTGGCGGCCTGAGCAACAGCGGCGGGCAGCCCATCAGCCCGCCGCCGCCGCGGCGAACCAGGCACGGACCCGGCGCGCCACCGCGCGCCTGGTCTCCGTCATCGCGCGCCGGTCCGGCTCGCAGACGAAATACCCGTGGGTGTCGCGCGCGCTCGCCAGCGGCAGCGCCACCACCCAGTTGCGCCCGACAAGATCGTCGATCAGGCCGATCCAGCCGAGCGCGATCCCCTCGCCCGCCACCGCCGCCTGCAACAGCAGCGGGTAGCTCGCATACAGCAGTTTCGGCGGCGGGATCGCGGCGGCGACGCCCTGGCTCTCGAACCAGGTTTTCCAGGTGAACCAGCGGGCGCTGATTTCGTCCAGATGCAGCAACGGCTCACGCAGCAACGACGCGGGCGGCAGCGGCTCGCGCCGCAAGGCGGGGCGGTCGCGCAGGAAGGCGGGCGCGCAGATCGGCACCACGCGCTCACCGAACAGTTTTTGCGCGCGCCAGCCGGGCCAGACCCCGGCGCCGAAGCGGATCGCGAAGTCGTGGTCGGTGTCGGAGAAATCCTCCTCGCGGTCGCTGGTGGTCAGCCGCAGATAGGCGTCCGGCACGGCGGCGCGCAGCTCGCTCAGGCGCGGCGCCAGCCATTGATGCGCGAAGCCGGTGTTGGCGATCAGCCTGATGGTGCGGTCGCGATCGGGCGCGCGCAGGTGTGCCGCGGCATCGGCGATCGCGGTCAGCGCGGGGGCGACGGCCGCGTGCAGCGCCCGCCCCGCCTCGGTCAGCCGCAGCCCGCGTGAGGTGCGCTCGAACAAGGGTTGCCGCAGATCGGCTTCAAGCTGCGCCAGATGCCGGCTGATCGCCGGTTGTGTCACCCCCAGTTCGCGCGCGGCGGCGGAGATGCTGCCGAGGCGGGCAGCGGCCTCGAACGGGCGCAGGGTGCCGTGCGGCGGCAGCGCGGCAAGCGGATTGGCCATAACGTCATGTTATGGCACCACGGCGATCCGAGGGTCTAGCCTCGCTGGCCGCCGCCACCTCATGCTGGGTCGTTCAGGGAGCTTGCCAATGCAAATAGAACCAACCGCCCCCCGCCCCGGTCTGCAACTGCGCGGCGACGACGGCGTGTGCCAACCGATCCACCCGCTCTGGCTGCGCGAGCGCTGCGACGGGTCGGACCAGATGGACACGACCAACGGTCAGCGGCTGTACGACCCCTCCGATCTCCCGGCCGATCTGCATGTCCTGAGCGTCACCGAACATGGCCCGTCCGTCTGGGACGTGCGCTTCAGCGACGGCGCCACCGGCCGGTTCAGTGCCGCGCGCCTGCTGGCCGAGGCCGCGATGAACGCGGCCAACCCCGGCCTGCCCCGCCGCTTCGCCTGGACCGGCTCGCTCTCGCCGCTGCCGATCCTGCGCTGGCAGGCGAGCCCGCCGGATGCGGCGCTGTTCGCCATGGTGGACACGTTCCTGCGCCACGGCTTCGTCATCCTGCGCGGCGTGCCGAGCACCGACGGCGCCGTGCTGGATGTGGCCGGCACCTTCGGCTGGGTGCGCGACACCAATTTCGGCAAAATGTTCAACGTGCGCTCGGAGCCGAACCCGGAAGACCTCGCCTATACCGGCCTGTTCCTCGATCCGCACACCGACAACCCGTATCGCGACCCGGTGCCCGGCGTGCAGTTGCTGCACTGCCTGACCAACCGCACCAGCGGCGGGCATTCCACCCTCGTCGATGGTCTGACCGTTGCCGAGGCGCTGCGCGCCCGCGATCCGGACGCCTATCGCATCCTGTCCACGACCCCCGTCCGGTTTGTCTATACGTATAACCAGACCGAACTGGTCGATTACGCGCCGATCCTGGAACATGATGCAGGTTCGCAACTGATCGGCATGCGCTTCAGCCCGAAGCTGGATTTCGTGCCGCTGCTGCCACAGCCGGAGCTGGAAGCGTTCTATCGCGCCCGCCGCCTGCTCGACCGCATGCTGCGCGACCCGGAGTTCTCCATCAAATTCCTGCTCCAGGACGGCGACCTGATGATGTTCGACAATCGCCGCGTGCTGCACGGGCGCACCGGATTCGACCCGCAGGAAGGGCTGCGCCACTTGCAGGGGTGCTATATCGACATCGACGGGCCGCGCAGCCTGTACCGGGTGCTTGCGCGCGGCGCGGACCGGCGCGCGGCGGCGGAATAGGGGAACGGTGATGGAACAGGTCAGCTTCCGCAAGATGGAAGACGGCACGCGGGACGAATACCTGCTTCTGCAACGGCTGGAAAAGCCGCACCACGCGGGCGTCGCCCGGCGGGTGCTGCGCGAACTGGCGCAGCAGGGCGAGGAGTCGCTCGACGGCTACCTGATCTCCCGCCTCGAACACGCGCTGCAAAGCGCCACGCGGGCATATCGCGAGGGGGCGGACGAGGATTGGGTGGTGTCTGCCCTGGTGCACGACATCGGCGACGGGCTGGCGCCGCAGAACCACGACCGCTTCGCCGCCGAAATGCTGCGCCCGTTCGTGCGCGAGGAATGCACCTGGGTGGTGGAACACCATGGCGCGTTCCAGATGATCTATTACGCGCAGCATTACGGCTGGGACCCGCTGGAGCGCGAGAAGTATCGCGACAGCCCGTATTTCCAGTCCTGCGTCGATTTCTGCGCCCGCTGGGACCAGACCTCGTTCGACCCGGACTACAACTCCGAACCGCTGGGGTTCTTCGCCCCCATGGTCGAGCGAGTGTTTTCCCGCAAAGCGTATGATCCCGCGGTGATCCGCGAGGGAGTCGTGGTCGGCCTGCCGGGTGCGTCGCAGGGGGTCGCCTGACCGTCGGGCGGAGCGATTGTACCCTTTGCGGATGGCGCTTTTGCCCGGTTGGTGCTGTTATCGCTCCATAAGATAAGGAGGTCGCCATGATCCGTTATGCCCTTGCCGGTGCCCTGCTCGCCGGCCTCACCGCCGGCGCGGCGCACGCCGAGATTCGGAAGTTCACCGCCAAGCTCGACACCGCGCAGGAAGTGCCCCCCAAGGCCGGCGCCGGAACCGGCACGCTCGACGCCACGCTCGACACCGCGAGCAAGAAGCTCACCTACACGCTGACGTTTTCCGGGCTGAGCGGCCCCGCCACCTCGGCGCATTTCCACGGCCCAGCCGGGATGGGCGTGGTGGGCAGCGTCGAGGTTCCCATCACCGGCCTGACCAGCCCGAGCCATGGCAGCGCCACGCTCACCAAGTCGCAGGTCGCGGACATGGAAGCCGGGCGGGTGTACGTGAACATCCACACGGCGGCGAATCCCAGCGGCGAGATTCGCGGCCAGGTGATGCCGGCGAAATAAGCGGCTCAGCCGGCGCCCCGTCTGACCGGGCGGAAGGCGCGGGTTGTCACGGCGAATGGCCCCCTCCCTCGAAGGGGGGGGCTATGTCGTCCGCACCTACTGGGGAAGAATCGCCGTCGCTTCGATTTCGACCAGTGCCTCGGGCTCCACCAGCGAGGTCACGCCGACCACGGCCATGGCGGGGAAATTCCGGCCCATCACCTCCCGCCACACCCGGCCGAGATCCGGCCCGCAGGCGCGGTAGGCGGGCATGTCGGTGACATACCAGGTCAGGCGCGCGATGTGTTCCGGCCCGCCACCCGCCTCGGCCAGCACGGCGAGGATGTTGCGCGTGGCCTGGGCGATCTGCCCCACCAGCCCTTCGGCGAATTGGCCTTGCGTGTCCCAGCCGATCTGGCCGGCAATCAGCACGAGGCGGCCACTGCCGGCCATGCCGTTGGCATAGCCCTTCGGGCGCGGCCAGCCCGGCGGTTGCAGCACGGTAAGCGTCGTCATGTCTCCCCATCCCGCGCGATGCCCGCGCGCACCGAGTCCTTCAACTGGCCGAGCAGGCGCAGCAATGTGCGCAGTTCCGGCGCCGGCAGGCCGCGGAACAGCTCGGAAATCCATTCGGCATGCACCCCCGCCATCTCGGCGAACGCCGCGTGCCCGGCATCCGTCAGTCGGACATAGGCGATGCGCCGGTCCGTCGCGTGCGGCACGCGGACGATATGGCCGCTCTCCACCAGGCGCTCGACAAGGCCGGTGATGTTGCCGTTGGAGACCATCATGCGGCGGGACAACTCGCCGAGGGTCAGGCCCTGCGGCGCCTTCTCCAACTGCGCCATCAGATCGAACCGCGGCAGCGTCACGTCGAAGCGCGCGCGCAGGCGGGAGCGTACCTCGCCCTCGATCAGCGTGGTGCAAGTCAGCATGCGCAGCCACAGGCGCAATTCGTCGCGATGGTCGGCGGGCGCGCTGGCCAGCCTTGTCTCCGCGTCCGATACCTTGGGTGCGTCGATCTCGCCGGCCATCACATCACCTCGCCGCCGGCCACTGCGATGGCTTGGCCGGTCATTGCCCCCGCCCCCGGCCCGCACAGGAACAGCACGGCGGCGGCCACTTCCTCCGGCTGCACCAGCCGGCCCTGCGGGTTGCCACGGACAAAGCTCCGTGTCACCTCCGCGGCCGGGCGGCCGGTTTTCCGGGCGACCTCGGCGATGCTGCCGGCCAGCATGTCGGTGTCGGTGAAGCCGGGGCAGACGGCGTTGACGGTGACGCCGGATGTCGCCGTCTCCAGCGCCAGCGCGCGGGTGAGGCCGACGACACCGTGCTTGGCGGCGACATAGGCGCCGACATAGGGATACCCCGTAAGCCCGGCGGTGGAGGCCACGTTCACCACCCGGCCGAAGCCCCGCGACACCATGCCGGGCAGCACCAGCCGTGTCGCCTCGAACACCGATGTCAGGTTCAGCGCGAGCATGCGGTCCCACAGCGCGCGGTCGGTGCGGGCGAGCGGCGCGCTTTCGGCCGCCCCGGCGTTGTTCACCAGGATGTCGAGCGGCCCGCGCGCCGCCTGCGCCCGCGCGATGGCCGCCGCGAGCGCCTCGGGGTCCGTGACATCGGCCTGCTCCCAGCCGGCGGCGTGGCCCTGCACCACCATCTCAGCCAGCGGCGTCTGGCCGCGCCCGAGCAGCGTCACCACCGCGCCCGCGCCGGACAAGGCCCGCGCGATCGCCGCCCCGATGCCGCGCCCACCGCCCGTGACCAGGGCGTGCCGCCCCGCCGGCTCCATGCTCCCCTCCCGGTCTGCGCCCGCATCCCACCATTGCGGGCGAGATGTTTCAAGCCTAAAATACCTTTCGGCGATCAGGGAGAGCGTCAATGCGGATCTGCATTCTCGGCGGCGGCCCGGCGGGGCTGTATTTCGCCATCCTGATAAAGCAGACATGGCCGCGCCTGGAGATCGAGGTGTTCGAGCGCAACCGCGCGGACGACACGTTCGGATTCGGCGTGGTGTTCTCCGACCAGACGCTGGAGACGTTCGCGCGTTACGACGCCGAAAGCTACCGCGCAATCACGGAACGGTTCGCCTATTGGGACGACATCGAAATCCGCGCGCGCGGCACCACGCACCGCATCGGCGGCAACGGCTTCTGCGGCTGCGCGCGGCGCACGCTGCTGCTGGTGTTGCAGGAACGCTGCCGCGCGCTGGGCGTGACGCTGACCTTCTCCGACGAGATACGCAGCCTGGAAGCGTTCGCCGGCGCCGATCTGATCGTCGCCGCCGACGGCATCAATTCCTTCGTGCGCGAACAGAACCGCGCGCATTTCGGCACCACGGTCGATTTGCGCCCGAACCGCTTCGCCTGGATGGGATCGACCAGGCCGCTCGACGCATTCACGTTCTGCTTTCGTGAGACGCCCTACGGCATCTTCATCGCGCACGCCTACCAGTACGAGCCCGGCCATTCGACCTGGGTGATGGAAACCGACGCCGAGACCTTCGCGCGCGCCGGGCTGGATGCGATGACCGAGGAGGAAAGTGCCCGCTTCCTGGAGGGCGTGTTCGCCGAGGATCTCGACGGGCACAAGCTGCTGACAAACCGCTCGCTGTGGCGGCGGTTCCCGATGATCCGCAACGCGCGCAGCACGATGGGCAACGTGGTGCTGCTGGGCGACGCGAAATCGACGGCGCATTTCTCCATCGGCTCGGGCACGAAACTCGCGATGGAGGACGCCATCGCGCTGTTCGAGAGCTTCCGCGCCAATTCCAGCGTGGCCGACGCGCTGGCCCATTTCGAGCAGGCGCGGCGCGACGA
>JAKBCB010000561.1 GCA_021808185.1 Pseudomonadota bacterium | reverse complement strand
CTCGCGCGAGTTGGTCAACGCCGTCCTCTACGCCCTGCGTGCGGATTCCGGGGCAAGTCGGCCAGGCATTCCGAAGTGATGTCGGCCGGTGATTCCGGGATGAAGTCGGCCATTCCGATCTGATGTCGGCCACCCCTGAGGGGGTGGCGTTGCTCGGCTGCTGGGCAGGTGAGCGGTCTGTCTCTCGTCAGGGCGAGAGGGGGACCGATGCCGGCCGAGAGAGTGTCGATGCGACGGGTGCGAGAGATCCTACGGCTGAAGTTTGACTGCGGCGCGTCCGACCGGGCGATCGCGGTGGCGGTGGGCGTAACGCGTAGCACGGTGCAGCTGTGCCTGACGCGGATGGCCGCGGCGGGCTTGGCCTGGCCGCTGCCGGCGACGCTGAGCGACCAGGGGCTGGAGGCGCTGCTGTTCGCGCCGCAGGGCGGCTCGCGGCCCGGTGCCCGGCACAAGACGGAACCGGACTGGGCCACGGTGCATCGGGACCTGCGGCGGCCGGGCGTGACGCTGCTGCTGCTCTGGGAGGAATACCGTGCGATCCATCCCGGCGGTTACGGCTACAGCCGCTGGTGTGAGCTGTATCGTGGCTGGGAGAGCCGGCTGTCGCCGCGGATGCGCCAGACGCATCCGGCCGGCGAGCGGCTGTTCGTCGATTACGCCGGCCAGACGGTGGAGGTGGCGGATGCCGCCACCGGCGAGGTGCGCGCCGCGCAGGTGTTCGTCGCGGTGCTGGGGGCCTCGAACTACACCTATGCCGAGGCGACCTGGACGCAGACCCTGCCGGACTGGGTTGGCGCGCATGTCCGCGCGCTGGCGTTCCTCGGCGGCGTGCCGCGGCAGGTCGTGCCCGACAATCTGCGCACCGGGGTGCTGCGGGCGAACTGGTATGAGCCCGGCATCAACCCGACCTACCGTGACCTCGCCGCGCACTACGGCACCGCCATCCTGCCGACGCGGGTGCGCCGGCCCCGCGACAAGGCGAAGGTCGAAGTCGGCGTGCAGGTGGTGGAACGCTGGATTCTGGCGCGGCTGCGTCACCAGCGCTTCTTCTCGCTGGCGGACCTGAATGCCGCGATCGCGGCGCTGGTGGCCGCCCTGAACGACCGGCCGATGCGCAGGCTGGGCGTCAGCCGCCGCCAGCTGTTCGAGCAGCTGGACCAGCCTGCCCTGGCGCCGCTGCCGGCAGAGCCCTTCGTCTACGCCGAGTGGCGCATCCGCCGCGTCGCGCTGGATTACCACGTCGATATCGACGGGCATTACTACTCGGTGCCGCACCGGCTGCTCCGCGAACAGGTGGAAGCGCGCGTCACCGCGCGCACCGTGGAGATCTTCCACCGCGGCGAGCGCGTCGCGGCGCATGTGCGCGGCGGGGCGCGCGGGTGGCACACCACGCTGCCCGAGCACATGCCGCAGGCGCACCGGCGCCACGCGGAATGGACGATCGCGCGCATCCGCCACGAGGCCACGGCGATCGGCCCCGCCACGGCGGCGCTGACCGCGGTGATCCTGGAGAGCCGGCCGCATCCCGAGCAGGGGTTCCGCGCCTGTCTCGGCATCCTGCGCCTGGTGCGCGGTTATGGCGCCGAGCGCGTCGAGGCGGCCTGTGCCCGCGGCTTGGAGATCGGCGCCCGTTCCTACGGCAGCGTGCAGTCGATCCTCAAACACGGCCTCGACCGCCGCCCGTCCGCCGACGCGCCGCGGGGCGACGAGCTGCCGCTGCTGCACCCCAACATCCGCGGCGCCGGTTATTACCATTGAGGAGCAATGCCTTGCTGACCCACCCCACGCTCGACCAGTTGCGCCAGCTCGGCCTCGCCGGCATGGCGCGCGCCTTCGAGGAGTTGGCCGCCACCGCGCATGGTGCCGATCTCGACCATGCCGAATGGCTCGGCCTGCTGCTCGACCGCGAGTGCGCCGACCGCCAGGATCGTCGCCTGCGGGCGCGGCTGCGCTATGCCCGGCTGCGCCACCAGGCCGCCGTCGAGGATGTCGATTACCGCACGCCGCGCGGCCTGGACCGCGCGCTGTTCCAGAAGCTCGCACAGGGCGGCTGGATTGCGGAGCGGCAGAACCTGATCATCGAGGGCCCGACCGGCGTCGGCAAATCCTGGCTGGCCTGCGCGCTCGGCCACAAGGCGTGCCGCGACAACCACTCCGTGCTCTACCAGCGCATCCCCCGCCTGTTCGCCGATCTGGCGCTGGCGCGCGGCGATGGCCGCTATGCCCGGCTGATGCGCGCCCTCGGCGGCGTCAGGCTGCTGATCCTCGACGACTGGGGCCTCGAGCCGCTTGCCGCCGAGCAGCGCCGCGACCTGCTGGAAATCGTCGAGGAACGCTACGGCCGGGGCGCGACGCTGATCACCAGCCAGCTGCCCGTGGACCGCTGGCACGACCTGATCGGCGATCCCACCCTGGCCGACGCCATCCTCGACCGCATCGTGCACACCGCCCATCGCATCCAACTGCGCGGCGAGTCCCTACGCAAAAAGAAGGCTCAGGACGCGGTCCTCGCTTGACCCGCCAGCGACCGCAATGGAGAGATCAGCCCAGCCCACGGGCAGCGCCACCCCGGCCGACATCGATCGGAACGGCCGGCCGACTTCAATCGGAACAGGTGGCCGACATCACGCCGGAATCGCCGGCCGACTTCGTCGGAATCCGAAACCAACAC
>JAKBCB010000560.1 GCA_021808185.1 Pseudomonadota bacterium | reverse complement strand
CGCCGCCCCGCCGCCGCCGCCACAGCCGGCCCCGGTGCCACCACCGGCCCGTGGCCCCGGGCCGCCGCCGCTCGCGACCATGCTGCGCGGCTTCGAGAGTCTCGGTGACAGCAGCGAGTTCGGCACCGTCCAGCGCAAGGCGGGGGTCGAGGTGCTCGGCCTGCTGCGCTTCGCCGACATCACGCTGCAAGGCATCATCGACGGCCTCGCCGACGACTTCGCGGCACTCGCCGATCCGGCGGCGATATCGATCGCGGTCGATGCGGCGGCATGCCCGGACTACGTCCTCTCGGTGGACCGCTACGGCCTGCGCTGGCCGACAGGGATTTCCCCCGACGAGGCGGACACCGCGACGGTGTTGCAGCGACAATCCATGAAGCTCGGCTATCTGCGCCGCAAATTCCTCGAATCCCTGCGCGCCGGCGGCCGGATCTATGTGTTGCGCCGCGATGAGGCGCTGGCCGAGACCGACGTGGCGCCGGTGGCCGAGGCGCTGGCGCGGCATGGCCGCAACACGCTGCTCTATGTGGTTCCGGGCGCCACGCCCGATGAGGCGGGCGACGTGACCGCCGTGGCGCGCGGCCTGTTGCGCGGCCACCTGGAGCAGCTCGCCCCGCGCGAGAACCCGGCGGCGGCGGATATCGCCGGCTGGCTCCGGCTGATCACCAACGCCTGGTGGCAGCAGGATCGCTGAGCGGCGTCAGGCGCGCGCGCCGGTCAGGAACGGGTTGCTCCGCCGCTCCGCGCCGAGCGTCGAGCCCGGCCCGTGGCCGCAGACGAAGGACACATCGTCGCCCAGCGGCAGCAGTTTCCGCGCGATCGAGTCGAGCAGCGCCGCGCTGTCGCCGTATGGGAAATCGGTGCGCCCGACGCTGCCGCGAAACAGCACGTCGCCGACCACGGCCAGCTTCGCGGCCGGGGCGAAGAATACCACATGCCCCGGCGTGTGGCCGGGGCAGTGCAGCACATCGAAGGTCAGGCCCGCCGCCGCCACCTGTTCGCCCTCGGTCAGCCAGCGATCCGGTGTGCAGTTCGCCATGCCCTCGATGCCGTAGCGCCGCGCCTGTTCGGCGATGCCGTCGAGCAGGAATTTGTCGCGAATGTCCGGGCCGATGATCTCGACGGGTTGGCCGGCCCCGGCCAGCAACGCCTGCAACGCCTCGGCCCCGCCCGCATGGTCGAGGTGGCCGTGGGTGAGCAGGATGCTGTCCACGGTGAAACCGGACTGGGTGACGGCGGCGAAAATCCGCTCGGCATTGCCGCCGGGGTCGAACACGCTGCCGCGCCTGGCTTCGGCGTCCCACAGCAACAGGCAGTTCTGTTGGAACGGCGTCACCTGGACGATGGCCGCTTTCAGATCGGGCATGGGCGACTCCGGGGCTCGCGGTCAGCGCGTCATGGTGCCGAAGGTCGCACCGCGCAGAAGCTGGTTTTGCAGGAAGAACGCCACCAGCATCACCGGTGCCAGATAGATCGTCCCGGCCGCCGCGAACAGCCCCCAGTCGGTGCCGAAATCCGCCCCCAGCACGCGCAGCATGGCGATGGGAATGGTGCGCGTGGCCTGCCCGGTCAGGATCTGGCTGAACAGGAAGTCGTTCCAGGTGAACACGAAGGCGATGATCGCGGTCGCCGCCAGACCGCCGCGCATCTGCGGCAGGCAGATGCGCCACAGGATGCCCAGGCGCGAGGTGCCGTCGAGCCAGGCCGCTTCCTCGGCCGCGCGGGGCAGTTCGATCAGGAAGCTGCGCAGCATCCAGATCGCGAAGGGCAGGTTGAAGGCGGTATAGACCAGGATGATCTCGGGATAGGTGCCACCCATGCCGAGGCGGCTGAAGATCACGTAGAGCGGGATGATGGTGGTCAGCGGCGGGATCATGCGCATCGCCAGCGTGTAGAACATCAGCCAGTGCGCCCCGCGCACCGGCATCCGCGCCACCCCGTAGGCGGCCAGCAGGCCGAGCACGAGGGCCAGCAGCACGCTGATGCCGGAGATGAAGATGCTGTTGAAGATGTAGTATTGGAACCCCGTTGGGAAGACCTGCTGTCCGCTGGATGTGAATCCCGTGAACAGGGCGGAGAAATGCTCCAGCGTGGGCGCAAAGATCAGCTTCGGCGGCGTCGCCAGCGCGTCCGGCCGGGTCTTGATGGCCGCCAGCAGCATCCAGACGACGGGGATGAAGTAAACGATCGCCAGCAGCGCCGCGAGCACGGCGCGACCGCGGCCGGCGGGGCGGAACAGCGGGTGGTCCTCGTCCGGTTCCATCTTACGCGCTCCCCTCGCCGATAGCCCGGCCGCGCTGGCGGATCGCCTGGAAATACAGGTTGACCAGCACGATGATGACGAAGGTGCTGAAATTCGCCAGCGCCGAGGCCCGCCCGGTTTCGAACAGCACGAACGCGTCGCCGTAGATCTCGGTGGACAGGCTCTCGGTCGAGGTTCCCGGCCCGCCATTGGTGATGGTGAAGATCAGGTCGAAGGCGTTGAAGCTCTCGATGGTGCGGAACAGCACTGCCAGCAGCAGGACGCCGCGCACCGAGGGAAAGATCACGGCGCGGAACCGCTGCCAGCCGGTCGCGCGGTCGATGGCGGCGGCCTCGCATAAGTGCTTCGGCACGCCGGACAGGCCGGCCATCAGCATCAGCATCACGAACGGCGACCACATCCAGGCATCC
>JAKBCB010000559.1 GCA_021808185.1 Pseudomonadota bacterium | reverse complement strand
GCTCGGCGTCGAGCACACCGGCTCGCTCGTGCTCGGCATCCTGTTCGGTGTCGCGGTCGCGGCGCTGGCGGGGCTGGTCAACGGCATCATCGTCACCTTCGGCCGCGTCAACGCGGTGATCGCCACGCTCGGCACCATGGCGGCGTTTCGCGGCGTGGCCTTCATCATGTCCGATGGCCAGTCCATCAGCATCTTCGATCCCGCGCTGCGCTTCATCGGCGCGGGCAAGCTGCTTGGCCTGCAAGTGACGATCGAGATCCTTATCCTCGTGGTGGCGATCTTCTTCATGCTGATGCGCTTCACCATCATCGGGCGCAACATCTACGCCATCGGCGGCAACCCCGTGGTGGCACGCCTCGCCGGGCTGAACAACCGGGCGTATCAGATCGGCGTGTACATCCTCAGCGCCGCCGCCGCCGGGCTCGCGGGCCTGCTGCTCGCGGCGCGCACCGGCTCCGGCCAGCCGATCTCCGGCTCGGACGGGCTGGAATTGCAGGCGATCACGGCGGCGGTTCTCGGCGGTTGCGCGCTCACGGGCGGCAAGGGCACCATTGTCGGCGGTTTGCTCGGCGTGCTCATCCTGGGCGTGCTGAACAATGGCATGATCCTGACGAGCGTGCCGACTTTCTATCAGATGGTGGCACGCGGCGCGTTGCTAATCGCCGCCGTCCTGGTCGCGGAGCAACAGAGCCGACGCTATGGCTGACATCGAAACACACGAGCCCGAGATGGACGCGGCGGTGCTGCTCCCCGCGGCCGAGGGGCGCCCGGCGAGCGGTGGGCGCATCCACGATTCCGTCGTGCGTACTATCGGCGCCTGGATTCTCGGCGGCCGCTACCAACCGGGCGACACCCTGCCACGCGAGGACGATCTCACCGAAAGCCTCGGCGTCAGTCGCACGTCCCTGCGCGAAGCGGTGAAGGTTCTGTGTGCCAAGGGCCTTCTGGAAGCGCGCCCGCGCATCGGCGTGCGCGTGCGCGAACGCGACCACTGGCGGTTGCTCGACCCGGTGGTGCTCGGCTGGCACCCCGACATCACGCGCGACGCGGAACTCATGGCGAGCCTGATCGAGACGCGGCGCATCATCGAGCCGGCGGCGGCGGAACTCGCGGCACGGCGCGGCACGGAGCAGGATCTGCGGGCCATCGAGGCGGCGTACATGGGCATGGAGCGCGCCATCCCGCACGATCTGCAAGCGTGCTGCGAGGCGGATCTGGCGTTCCATCGTGCCCTTGTCGCCGCCAGCCGCAACCTTGTGCTGAGAAGTCTGATCGGTACTATCGAGGCCGCCTTGCGCGCCTCGTTCCTGCTGACCACCAGTCTGATGGAAAACCAGGCCAGGACGCTGTCCGTGCACAAGGCGGTGCTGGAAAGCGTCCGCGTGCGCGACACGGCGGGCGCCAGGGCGGCGGTCAACCGCCTGCTCGACCTCGCCGAGGAGGACTACAACCGCGTCGCATGAGCCCACGCGCGGCGGCTGGGCATCGCGCGTCGATGCGATCTATCGAACGCATCGCCGATGAAGCAAGAAAGGATCGTGTCTTGGAATTCAGGCAACTCGGCCGTTCGGGGCTGAAAGTTCCAGCCCTCAGCTTCGGCACCGGTACCTTCGGCGGCCGCGGCGACTTCTTCGGCGCCTGGGGCAGCACCGATGTCACGCAGGCGATCCGTCTCGTTGACATCTGCCTCGACGCTGGCCTCAGCATGTTCGACACGGCGGATGTCTATTCCGCCGGCGTCGCCGAGGAAATTCTTGGCCGCGCCATCGCCGGCCGCCGCGACAAGGTGCTGATTTCCACCAAGGCGACGTTCCGCATGGGCCCTGGCGCCAACGATGTCGGCTCCTCGCGCCACCATCTGATCGCCGCGTGCGAGGCGAGCCTGCGCCGGCTTGGCACCGATTACATCGACCTGTGGCAGATGCACGGGTTCGACGCGGTGACGCCGCCCGACGAGTTGCTCGGCACGCTCGACATGCTCGTGCGCGCGGGCAAGGTGCGCTACGTCGGTTGCTCCAACTACTCCGGCTGGCATCTGATGCAGGCGCTGGCACTGGCGGACCGGCATGGCTGGCCGCGCATGGTGGCGCATCAGGCGTATTATTCGCTCATCGGCCGCGACTACGAATGGGAACTGATGCCGCTCGGGCTCGATCAGGGCGTGGGCGCCGTGGTCTGGAGCCCGCTGGGATGGGGCCGGCTGACCGGGAAACTGCGACGCGGCGCGGCACCGCCGGAGGTCAGCCGCCTGCCGGCGACGGCGGCGAACGGCCCGCCGGTGGAAGACGAATATCTGTTCCGCGTGGTCGATGCGCTGGACGCGGTCGCGGCGGAAACCGGCAAGACCGTGCCGCAGATCGCGCTCAACTGGCTGCTGCAACGCCCGACCGTGGCCACCGTCATCATCGGCGCACGCAACGAGGAGCAGTTGCGCCAGAATCTCGGCGCCGTCGGCTGGAACCTCACTCCGGCGCAGGTGGCTACCCTCGACTCGGCCAGCGCTCGCACGCCTGCCTATCCGTACTGGCATCAACGCGGGTTCGACCGGAATCCGCCGCCGGTGTAGCGCCCGGCCCGCCGCGCGTGCTCATGATGTGTGGAATTGGTCGGAGCGGCGGGATTCGAACCCACGACCCCCAGTCCCCCAGACTGATGCGCTACCAGGCTGCGCTAC
>JAKBCB010000558.1 GCA_021808185.1 Pseudomonadota bacterium | reverse complement strand
CACCCGCGCCACTCCGGCCGCCCAGAATCCGGTGTCGAAATACACCGTCGTGTTCGGGTTGGCGTTCAGGTAGGCGCCCACCCGGTCGGCCACGATGCCCAGATCGGTGCCGGAATCCATGCGCTTGATGTTCACCTCGCGGCCCGGGTTGGCGGCCTTGTATTCTTCCAGGAATTTTTGGATGCCCGCCGCGCGCTGTTCGGACCAGTTCTGCCCGGGAGCGGAGACACCAATCAGCGCATTGATCGGCCCTTCCTTCGGGAAGTTCGCGGACATCGCCTGGCCGAGCGAGTGACCGGCCTTGAACAGCCCCTGGCCGATGAACGCCTGCCGCAGCTTCAGCTCCGGCCCTTCCAGCGCATCGACGTTGGACGCGATGACGGGAATGCCCATCTTCTGCGCTTGCGTCAGCGCATCGACGAAGGCGTGGTTGTCCACCAGCGAGACGATCAGCGCGTCCGGCTTGTGCGCGATGGCCGCCGACATGTTCGCCGCCTGCTGGTCGATCGAGCCTTCGGTCTGCGTGAAGACCATCTGGCAGTTCGCCTGGATCTTTCCGCAGGCGTCCTCGAACCCCTTCTTCACCGCCTGCCAGAACGTGTTGGAGGCGGAGGAGTGAACCACAAAGGCAATGCTGATCGGGTCGGCCTGCGCCGTGGTGGCGAAGGCAAGCCCGAGTGCGAGCGCACTCGCGGCAAGCAGGCGTCGTTTCATGTTTGTTTTCTCCCCAGTTTGGTTGTTATTCCCGCCGCGCCGCTTACTCCAGAGTAGAGGTTCGCGTCGCGACGGTGAATCGCTTATCGAGGTCCGGCAGCAGATCGAGGCCGAGGCCGGGGCCCGGCGGCACGGTGATGTGCCCGTCCGCCACCTCCGGCAACGCGGTGACAAGATCGCGATACCACGTGCGATAATATGCGCGCACGCTCTCTTGCACGAGCGCGTTCGGCGCGTTCAGCGACAGATGCGTCGATGCGCAGAGCACGACCGGGCCGGTGCAATCGTGCGGCGCCACCGGCAGGTGCCACGCCTCCGCCATCGCCGCGATCTTGCGCGCCTCGGACAACCCGCCGCACCATGCGATATCCAGCATCACCACACCGGCGGCCCCGGTCTCCAGCAAGTCGCGAAAGGCCCAGCGCGTGGCGAGCGTTTCGGAGGCGCAGATCGGTGCGGCAGAAACCTCCGCATAGCGTTTGAGGCTGCCAAGACTGTCCATCTTGATCGGGTCCTCGTGCCAGAACGTGTTGTACGGCGCGAGTGCCTTGGCGATCGTCATCGCGGGCAGCAACTGCCACAGCGAGTGGAACTCGACCATGATGTCCATCTTGTCGCCGACCGCGCGGCGGATGCGCGCGAACGGTTCCAGCGCCGCGGTCAACTCGTCCGGCGAGATGTAGTTGCCATCGTTGCGCTCGGCGGCGATGTCGAATGGCCAGATCTTCATTGCCGTGATGCCCTCGCCCAGCAGGTCGGCGGCGAGTTCGTCGGCGCGGTGCAGGAAGGCATCGAGATCGTCGTATTCGCGCGTGGCGCCGATTCCCCAATTTCCGCTCCGCTGCGCGTTACCCGCGCGCATGTAGCCGGTGCCGGCGCAGGTGTTGTAAGTGCGGATGCGCGGGCGGGAAAACCCGCCGAGGAGTTGCGCAATAGGCTGCCCCGTGACCTTGCCGAACAGATCCCACAGCGCGATGTCGATGGCGGAATTCGCGCGCATCTCCACGCCGGTCGCGCGGAAGCCCAGGTAGCCGGTCAGATCCTTCGCAATCCGGTCGATCGCCAGCGGGTCGCGGCCGAGCAGTTTCGGCGCGACCGCTTCGTGCAGATAGGTCTCCACCGAGCGCGGCATGAAGAAGGTCTCGCCCAAGCCGTAGATGCCCTCGTTGGTGTGCACGCGCACCCAGAGCAGATTGGCGAATTCCTCGACGCGCAGGGTTTCGATGGCGGTGATCTTCATGGTTGCTGTCCGATCAGGTGACGCCGGCGCCGAGCAGCGCCATCACCGAGGCGTCGAAATGCTCCGCCATCGCGGCCTCCGCCGCACGCGGGTCGCCGGCGGCGATGCCGCGCGCAATGGCCTCGTGCCCTTCCACGCTGCCGATGCGCAGCGCGTCCGTCGCCCGGGCGCTCCACCCGATCGGCCAAGTCTGGCGCGTGATGACCTGGAAGGCGCCGACGATCACCGCGAACAGCGGATTGCGCGAGGCCGTGGCGATCGCCTCGTGAAAGGCGATGTCGTGTTCCATCACTTTCTCCGCCTCGGCGAAGTCCGCGCGCATGGCGGCGGCAAGAGCCGTGATCCGCTCGGATTCCGGCGCCGTGCGCCGCAACGCCGCCAGCGCCGCGGTGCGCAGCTCGATGGTCCGGCGGACATCGTAGATCTGCTGGATGCTGGTCTGGTCGGTGTGGGCCGCGTGGTCCAGCACCATGCCAAGCACGCTGCGGTCGATCGCCGAGACTCGCGCGCGGCGGCCGTTGCCGATGTCGATCAGCCGCAGCAGCGCCATCGAGCGGAACGCCTCCCTCACCACGGCGCGAGAGACGCCGAGTTGCAGCGCGAACGCACTCTCCCCCGGCAGCGCATCGCCAGGTCCCAGCCGGTTGGACCGGATGTGCCGGTTCACCGCGCCGATCACCTGCTCGGCCAGACTGCCGGTCACAGGCGGTTGCTCCTCGCGC
>JAKBCB010000557.1 GCA_021808185.1 Pseudomonadota bacterium | reverse complement strand
GTCCTCGCCTGCGACCCCCACGCGATCGACGACGTGCGCGCGATGCTCGGCCATCAGAGCTTCACAACCGCCCTGACTTTCTACCGGCGGTCCAACCAGATCGCCGCTGCCGACCGTCTGTCACAGCACCTCAAGCGCCAGCGGCGCAACACTCAACTCATCGCAACGGCCCAGGACAAGCAGCTCCTGGGGCTTCCGCCAAGGAGCAAACACTGATGCAAAAGCTTCGCCCGTTGCGGCCGGCACAATGGCCGGCACCCGATCGTCTTGCCTGGGAAGCCGCGTTCACGCCGGCTCGGCGTCTGTTCTCCAAGGTGGGTGCCGGCGCCCATCTGCGTCCGCGAACGCGCGACCTCTACCGTTGCGGCTACGGGATCTGGATGGCCAATCTGGCCCGGCTCGGCGAACTGGTCGACGACGAACGGCCAGCAGCGCGCGTCACCGCGGCCCGCCTGGATGCAATGATCGCCTGGATGCGCGAGCTCGGGCACGCGGACAGCACGATCCGGACCTATCTCATGTCGTTGCATTCGGCGCTCCGGCTGCTCGACCCGACGAGCAACACAAGCCACATCATCCGGCCCCATGGCCGGCCGCTCACCACCTACCTGCGCGCAGCGCCGAAGCCCTTCGCGCCGCTCGACACCGAGGATGTGATGCGCCGGGTGATCGCGTTGCATCAGTCAGGCAAGGTTGCGCCATGCCCTCGGACTCGCCGTGATGCCCTGCGTGACGCCGCGCTGCTTGCCTTGTTCCTGCGCCGTGGCCCACGCGTCTCGACGGTCGCCGCCATGCGGCTGGGCACCCATCTGGTCGAGCAGGGTGATGGCCGGCTGCTCTGCCGCTTCGGGCCGGACGATCTCAAAACCCGGCGACGCCTGTCCTGGAATCTCGATGCCGAATGCGCCGAGCTGATGCGCGATTATTGCCGCATCGCGCGGCCAGGGTTCGATGGTGCCGCCGGCACCGATGCGCTTTGGCTGAACGAGGCCGGCCAGGCCTTGTCGGTGCCCCAGATCACCACGATTTTCCGGGCACATATTCATGCCTGGTTTCAGATCGAGGCCGGCCCCCATACCGCGCGCAAATGGCTGCGCTCGACCGCCGCGCGCCGCTCCCCGCAAGCCGCCTTCGATGCCGCCGAGGTGCTCGGCCACACGCCGCAGGTCTCGTTGCGCCATTACGCCGAGGCAAGCGAGATCGCCGCGGCGCAACGCCTCGCCAATCATCTGCGCGCCCTGCGCCGCAAGTCCGAATCGCTTGCCGCGCGGCTGTTCGCCGAGGCAGAGTTGACCCCCCAGCCGGGGGAACCGATCGCATGAGCACCCTGCCCGCGCGCGTCGCGATTTATTGTCGCTTCAGCTCAGACCTTCAGTCGGAGCGATCCATCGAGGATCAGGCGCGCATCTGCCGGGCGCGCGCCGAGCGCGAAGGCTGGACCGTGACCGATGTCTATGCGGATTACGCGATGTCGGGCGCAACCGCGCAACGGCCGCGCTTCCAGCAGCTGATCGAGGATGCCCGCGCCGGCCGCATCGATATCGTCATCGCCGAGGCGCTCGACCGCCTCAGCCGTGACCTTGAGCATATCGCGGCCTTTTACAAGCAGATGTGCTTCCTGGATGTTCGGCTCGTCACCATCGCCGAGGGCGAGGTTGGTGAGATGCATATCGGCCTGGGCGGCACGATGTCGGCGCTGTTTCTCAAAAGCCTCGCGCAGAAGACCCATCGCGGCCTGGAAGGGCGGGTGCGCAACGGCAAGAATGGTGGCGGCGTCAGCTTCGGTTACGCGGTGACGCGCAAGTTCGGCGCCGATGGTCTTCCGGTCACCGGCGCGCTGGAGATCGTCCCCGATCAGGCGGAGATCGTCCGGCGCGTGTTCGCCGCCTATGTGGCCGGCCAGTCACCGAGATCGATCGCCAAGGAGCTGAACGCGGAAGGCATCGCCGGGCCGCGGCAAGGGCGCTGGACCGCATCGCTGCTGCTGGGCAACGCCACGCGCGAGAACGGCATGCTGCGCAATCGGCTCTATGTCGGAGAGCGGGTATGGAACCGCCAGCGCTACGTGAAGGATCCCGACAGCGGCAAGCGAGTCTCGCGCGCCAACCCGCGCGAACAATGGGTGATCAACGCGGTTCCGCATCTCGCCATCGTCGATCGCACAAGCTGGGATCGTGTGCAGGCGCGCCTTGAGCGGAGTCGACGCTCGGTTCTGGGAGCGGAGGGCGAGAAGCCAGGCACGCACCGGGCCGGCGCCCGCCTGGGTGCCGTCCGCCGCCCGAGCTGGCCCCTGTCGGGTCTGGTGCGCTGCGGGGTGTGCAACGGGCCGATGACGGCCTGCGGCGCCAATGGCCGGCTTGGCTGTGCCAACCATATCGAGCGTGGCACCTGCGACAATCCCCGGACCATTTTGCGCGGCGTCATTCTGGAGCGCGTGCTGCGCGGCCTGAAGGAGCGCCTGCTGGCCCCGGAACTGGTCGAGGAGTTTGCCCGCGCCTTCGTTGCCGAGGTGAACGCGTCCAATCGCGACCGCGCGGCGCGCCAGGCCGGCCAGCAGGCGCAGCGCAGCCGGCTGGACCGGCAGATTCGCCATTTGCTGGAACTGATCAAGGACGGCCACGGCAGCAAGGCGATGGCCGCGGAGCTGCGTGAGATCGAGCACAGGCGCGACGCGCTGGAGGTGGAG
>JAKBCB010000556.1 GCA_021808185.1 Pseudomonadota bacterium | reverse complement strand
TGGCCAGCGGCGCCGCCGTGTATGCCGGCGGGCGGCTGATCGACGCGGGGGCGGCGCTGGCAACCGTCGTCTCCGGCGGCACCGTCAGCGTCACCTCCACCGGCACCCTGACCGGCGGGCAGGTGCTGTCGGGCGGGACCATGTATGTCTCCTCCGCCGGGCATGTCGGCGGCGTGGCGCTGGCCGGGGCGGGGACGCTGGGCAAGGTGTTCGCAACCGCCGTGGCCAGCGGCGGCAGCGTGGCCGCCTCGGCGCTGCTCAGCGCCTACAACGGCGCCACGCTGGAGGGCACCACCATCGCCGCCGGCGGCGTGGTGTCCATGGCGAGCAACGCCAGCGGCAGCGGGATCGTCTTTGCGGGCGGGCGGCTGGTGCTGGCCGGCACGGTGAACAATGCCGGCACGCTGTCCGGCTTCGGCCTCGGCGACACCATCCAGATTTCGGGGCTGGCCTACTCCGCCGGCCAGAGCACCCTGGGCCTGGTGGGCAACGCGCTGACGGTGACCGAGGGCGCGACCTCCGAGGTGCTCACGCTGGACGCGACCGGGCTGGTGCTGGCGAACTTCCGCGCCAGCAACGACATCACCGGCGGCACCGACATCACCTATCAGTGCTTCCGCGCGGGCACCCGCATCGCCACCCCCGCCGGCGAGGCCGAGGTGCAGACGTTGCGCCCGGGCGACATGGTGCGGCTGGCCGGGGGCGGGGCGGCGCCGGTGCGCTGGGTCGGGCGGCAGACGGTGGCGCGCCGCTTCGCCGACCCGCTGCGCGCCCAACCGGTGCGCATCGCCGCCGGCGCGCTGGGCGAGGGGCTGCCGGCGCGCGACCTGCTGGTGTCACCGGGGCACGCGCTGGCGCTCGATGGCGTGCTGGCGCAGGCGGGCGCGCTGGAGAACGGCGGCACGATCGCGCGCGCGCCGATGCCGGAGCGGTTCGAGTACTGGCACATCGAACTGGACGCGCACGCGCTGCTGCTGGCCGAGGGGGTGGCGGTGGAAAGCTGGCTGCCGGCGGCCGAGGACGTGGCGTTCGACAACCGCGCCGAACGCCCCCCGCGCGAGCCGCCGCCGGAACTGACATTGCCCCGCGTGAAGGCGGCGCGCCAGGTGCCGCGGGCGCTGAAGGCCCGCATCGCTCGCCGCGCCGCAAGGCTGGGGGCCACGCAGGCCGCCTGAGCCCGCGCCGCTCTCAGCCCATCCGCCGCCGCCGCAGCGCGCCGAGGCCGAGCAGCCCGCCCGCGAGCAGCGTGAGCGAGGCCGGTTCCGGCACCGCCGTCATGGTCGCGGCGAAGGTCGGTCCGCCATCGACGGCGCTCAGCAGGAACGTGCCGCCGCTGGTGGCGAAGGCACTCTGCGCGTTGAACATGGCCGTGCCCGTGACCGGAGCGAGCGCGGTGGTCAGGTCGTAGGACCCGAAGGTCGCGCCGAGCGTGTCCAGCACGTCGGACGGAAGGGTCATGTCGGTGAAGCCGAGGCCGACGCCCTGGTTGGCGAACACGACGACGCTGTCGCTGAACGTGGCGGTGCCCACGCCCGCGACGCTGACGCTGGCGGTGCCGCCGTTGATGAACACCCCCGCCTGGGGCGAGGCGACGGCGGCGGTGTCGCCCAGCAGCGTCAGCACCACGTCCGCGCCGGTGAAGGCGACTCCGCCGAGGCTGCCGCTGGCGGTGGCCTGCTCGGTGTAGGTGATCGGCGTGGCGGTGGCATGTCCGGGGGCGCCGGCGAGCGCGCCCCCCACGGTCACGACCAGCCCGGCGGCGCGGACGCAACGAGTGAGCCTCGACATGGCATCCCCTTCATGGATCGGTGAGCGATCTATTGCTCTTTACGAGTCTTTGCACCATCACGATTGCCAACGCAAGTCACTGAGTCGTGCTGGACACGTATTGCGTTATCGCATGCACCCGCGCCCGCGCCGCTCGCGGCAGAGGGGGGGGAGGCGAGGGTGGAAAAGGGCGGGCCGCGCGACGCCGGCGGCGAATATCCGCTTAGCCGCGTTCCCGGCTCAGCCGCGTTCCCGGCTCAGCCGCGTTCCCGGTCGGCCGCGCGCGCGAGGCGGACGGCGGTGCGCAGCAGGAAGGCGCGGTCGTCCTCGGTGCAGGCGCGATACAGGCGCAGCAACGCCTGCTCGGTCGCGTTCTCCGGCCCCACCGCGCCGATGGCCTCGACCCCGCGCACCAGATGCTCGACGGAGACGCCGAGCACGCTGGCGATGCGGGTGAGGTTGCCGCGCACCTGGCCGCTGCGCTCGGTCTCCCACTGTGCCACGGCGCTGCGGGAGACGCCGACGGCGCCGGCCAGATCGGCCTGGGTCATGCCGCGCGCCAGCCGGGCGGCGCGGATGCGGGCACCCACCGTCTCGGTCGGGTCGCCGGGGTCGTTGTCCGGTTCGCTCATGCACGCATTATACGTCACCCACGCTAACGGGTCCACGACAGACCTATTGACATTAGACAGTTAGAATATCTAACGTCTGTCCGTCGGCGGGAGAACTCCGCCTAACGCCAACCCGGACGGAGAATGTCATGACACGGCTGCCCTTCAGCGAGGCGCGGGATGCGTGGCTGCGGCGGATGCGCGCCGAGGGGCTGGGCTGGGCGGAGATCGCGGCCGAACTGGGGGTCAGCCCGGACGTGGCGCGCGAGCGTGGCCGGCGCATCGGCGCGCCCGCCCCGGCGCGCGGG
>JAKBCB010000555.1 GCA_021808185.1 Pseudomonadota bacterium | reverse complement strand
CACACCTCGGCCAGCGGCGCGCGCTCGATCGCATGGTCCTGCACCAGTTGGCGGAATGCCGGGGTCTCCAGGATGCCGAGCCGGATCCACAGCCCGATCGCCACCAGCACGATGCTGAGCAGGAACGGAATGCGCCAGCCCCAGGCGATGAACTGCGGCCCGGAAATGGCGCTGAACGCCAGCACGGCGAGATTGGCGAGGAACAGCCCGGCCGGCACGCCGAGCTGCGGCCATGCAGCGACGAAGCCGCGCTGGGCGTTGCTGCGCGACCATTCCATCGCCAGCAGCACGGAGCCGCCCCACTCCCCGCCGACGCCCACGCCCTGCAGGAAGCGCAGCACCGTCAGCAGCACGGCACCCCAGATGCCGATGCTGGCATAGCCGGGCACCAGCGCCACCAGGAAGGTGGCGACGCCCATCAGCATCAGGGTTGCGATCAGCGTCGATTTGCGGCCGATCCGGTCGCCGAAATGCCCGAAGATCGCCGCCCCCACCGGCCGCGCGATGAACCCCACGGCATAGACCAGGAAGGCCTGCAACGTGCCGACCAGCGGGTCCGAATTGGGAAAGAACAGCCTGGCGAACACCAGCCCGGTGACGGTGCTGTAGAGGAAGAAATCGTACCATTCGATGGTCGTTCCGATCGTGCTCGCCAGCACGGCACGGCGCAGTTGCGTGCGGTGTTCGGCATCGGTCAGGTCCGCGTGGCTGCCGGCCATTGTTGTTTCCCCCCGATTCGGCGCTTCCTGCGGCGAACGTCGCACGGCCGCGCCGCGCTGTCATCCGGCCGGGCGCCGCCGCTCCACCGCCGCCTGGAAGCGGCGCGCCAGCGCCCCGTACAGCGGCCGCGGACAGATCAGGCGGGACACGCCGAAGGCCAGCATCGCGGTCGCCAGCAGCGGGATGGTCATGCGCTGGTTGTCGGTCATTTCCATCACGATCACGGTCGCGGTGATCGGCGCCTGCACCACGCCGGCGAAATAGGCGACCATGCCCAGCAGCACCACCGCGCCCTGCGGCGCATGCGGCACGAGATGCGCCAGCCATTCGCCCAGGCCCGCGCCGATCGACAGCGACGGGGCGAAGATGCCGCCCGGCATGCCCGACAGGTAGGAGATCACGGTGGCCAGCAGCTTGAGCAGCGCATAGAGCGGCGGCAGGGTGGCGTGGCCCTCCACCACGCCCCGCGCCTGGGCGTAGCCGGTGCCATAGGTGCTGCCGCCCGAGGCGAGGCCGAGCAGCGCCAGCGCCAGGCCGCACAGCGCGGCGAAGCCGATCGGATAGCGGATCAGCAGCCGCCCGGCGCGCCCGGGCAGCCCCCGCGCGGCGGCGATCAGGGAGGCGCTGAACACCCCGCCCGCCGCGCCGCCCGCCAGCGCGCACAGCGCCACCGCCGCCCAGCCGGCGCCGAAATCCAGCTCCGCCGGGGTCGCGCCGAAATAGGTGTAGTTGCCGGCCAGCGCCAGCGTGGTGATGCCGGCCAGGATCACCGCCGTCAGCACGGTGCCGGAGGTCCGCGCCTCGAAGGAATGGCTCAGCTCCTCGATCGCGAACACGATCCCGGCGAGCGGCGTGTTGAACGCGGCGGCGACGCCTGCGGCGCCGCCCGCCAGCACCAGGCTGCGGCGCAGATCGTGCCGCGGCAGGCGGAACGCGCGGCCGAGCGCGTGCATCACCGCCGCCCCCACCTGCACGGTCGGCCCCTCGCGCCCGATCGAGGCGCCGCAGGCGAGGCCGAGCAGCGTCAGCACCACCTTGCCGACCGCGATGCGCAGCGACAGCACGATGTCGATCGCCCGCCTGTCGGTCAGGTGCAGCGCCGCGATGGTCTGCGGGATGCCGCTGCCCTGCGCGCCGGGAAAGAAGCGGCGGGTCAGCCAGACCGACAGCGCCAGCCCGGCCGGCGCCAGCAGCAGCGCGCCGAGCGGCCGTCCGTGCAGCAGCCACAGCAGCAGCGCCTGCGCCGCATCGGCTGCCCGCGCGAAGGCCAGGGCGGCGAGCGACACGGCGACCGCCCCGCCCCAGGTCACCAGCCGGCCGAGCCATAGCCGGCGCGAGATCAGCGGCGCGATGCGGCGCAGGCGCAGGACCCGGTTCATGGCCGGTGCGCCGCCCGCATCACGCCGGGAACGGCTGGCCTGGACGGCGGAATGAAGGCGCAGGGATCACACATGTTCGCTCAATGTTCTTGACCCTGGCCCGGCATGCTGCCACGGTGGCGGCGAACAGACAGGGAACGGAGGGCAGGTTGGACATGATGCACGCGCCGCCCGCGCCGGACCAGAGCGATGGCGAACTGGGCCGCGAACTGGACCGGGACGCGCTGGCGGCCCTCGACCGCGCCGACCTGCCGGACCATCCGCCGCGCCATCCCGCGCTGCGCCCGCCGGCGCAGAAGGGGCGCGGCGCCGCGGTCAATCCGCCGTCGCGCTTCGATGCGCAGACCGCCGCCCCGTTCGATGACGGCTGGAGCACGCTGGCCGCCGAGTTCGCCGACCTGCCGCCGCTGCCCACCACGCTGATCCGCGACGCCTCGCGCAGCGTCATCAGCTACAACCAGTCGCCCGATATCGGCTTCGATCGGGCGGTGAACCCGTATCGCGGCTGCGAGCACGGCTGCGTCTATTGCTACGCGCGGCCGTCGCACGCCTATCTCGGCTACTCGCCGGGCCTGGATTTCGAGACCAAGCTTATGTTCAAGCCCGAT
>JAKBCB010000554.1 GCA_021808185.1 Pseudomonadota bacterium | reverse complement strand
GGCGGGCTGCCGATGGCCTTCCCCACCATCTCCGTCCATGAGAGTTTTTCCCACCCCACCAGCATGTTCCTGCGCAACCTGATGGCGCTGGACACCGAGGAGATGATCCGCGCGCAGCCGATGGACGCGGTGCTGCTGATCGGCGGCTGCGACAAGACGCTGCCGGCGCAGATCATGGGGGCGGCCAGCGCCAACATTCCGGCCATCGTGCTGCCGACCGGGCCGATGCTGGTCGGCCACTACAAGGGCGAGGTGCTCGGCGCCTGCACCGATTGCCGGCGGCTGTGGGGCAGGCACCGCGCGGGAGAGATCAGCGAAGCCGAGATCGAGGAAATCAGCGGCCGGCTGGCGCCGACCAAGGGCACCTGCATGGTCATGGGCACGGCCAGTACCGTCGCCTGCATGGTGGAGGCCATCGGCATGGCGCTGCCGGGCGCCGCGACCGCGCCGGCCACGCACGCGGACCGGGTGCGGCTGGCCGAGGCGTCCGGGGCTGCGGCCGTGCGGCTGGCGCGGGAGGGCACCACGCCGCAACACATCCTGACGAAAGCGGCGTTCCGCAACGCATTCTCCGTGCTGCAAGCCATCGGCGGCTCGACCAACGCGCTGATCCATTTCACCGCCATCGCCGGGCGGCTCGGGATCGACGTGGATCTGGCGGAGTTCGACCGGCTTGGGCGCGAGGTGCCGGTGCTGGTCGATCTGAAGCCGTCCGGCGCGCATTACATGGAACATTTCCACTGGGCCGGCGGCGTGCCGGCGCTGCTGCGGGAATTGTCGCCCCTGCTCGATGTCTCGGCGCGAACGGTGGCGGGCGGAACCCTGGCCGACGTGATCGCGCGCGCCGAGTCGGTGCCGGGGCAGACGGTGATCCGCCCGCGCGACAATCCGATTCATATCGGCGGCGGCCTGGCGGTGCTGCACGGCAGCCTCGCCCCGCGCGGGGCGCTGCTGAAACGCTCGGCCGCCACCCCTGCCCTGCTGCGCCACGAGGGGCGCGCGGTGGTATTCGACAGCATCCCCGACATGGCCGAGCGCATCGACGACGACGCGCTGGACGTGGCGGCGGACGACGTGCTGGTGCTGCGCAACGCGGGGCCAGTGGGCGCGCCGGGGATGCCGGAGGCCGGCTACCTGCCGATCCCGCGCAAGCTGGCGCGCGCGGGCGTGAAGGACATGGTGCGGCTGTCGGACGCGCGCATGAGCGGCACGGCGTTCGGCACCATCGTTCTACATGCGACACCGGAAGCGGCGGTGGGCGGGCCGCTGGCGCTGGTGCGCACCGGCGACCGCATCCGGCTGGACGCGGAGGCACGGCGGATCGACCTGCTGGTGGACGACGCGGAAATGGCCGCCCGCCGCGCGCAATGGCGGGCACCGGCCCGGCCGGCGGGCAGCGAGCGCGGCTATTTGAAGCTGTTTCTGGATGAAGTGCTGCAAGCCGACGAAGGCTGCGATTTCGGCTTCTGCCGCCCGAAGCCCGCGTAGCGCGCCGGCTTCCGTCAGAAGCGGCCCGCGGCCGGCGAACCGGCCGCGGGAGAGCACTCAAACACCAGCGACGCGACCCCCCCGGACAAGCGGCAGCCCGGCGCCAGTCTGGCTCACACCAGGATCAGGCGACGGCTGCTTGCTGGCTGTCCTGCTCGGCGGCGACCACGCGGGCGATGCCGACCAGTTCGCGGAAGAACGCGGCGCCACGGGTGGTGCGGCGGACCAGCACGCGGCGGCGGTCCTCGCGATCTTCCTCGCGCGACACCAGATCGAACTGCACCAGACGGTCCATGATGCGGGTCACACCGGGGCGGGAGATGTGCAGCAGCTCGGCGAGGCTGCTGACGGTGTGGGTGTGCTCGTCCATGTAAACCGAGAGGAACGCGGTGAGCTGCCGCGCCGTCAGGTCGCGCCCGTCGCGGCGGACCAGCGAGAGCAGGGTGCCGTGCAGCACGACAATGCGCGGGTCCGTGGCAAGCGCGCGCAGGGCGCGGCTATCGCCGGCGCCGGCATGCTGGCCATCCCCGGCGGGCGCCTCCTGGCCGATCACGGCGGAGACCTTGGCGGTACGGGTGGGAGTGAACGCTGTTTTGTTCATCATGGTACTGTCCGAGTTTGAGTCCGGAGAATTTTTCGCACTTGAGTCCTAATCGACCATGAACGCTGAGAGCACTGTTGTTTTGTCAAAAATTGTCCGATTGGCGCCCTGAGGCGCTACCGCACACAACACTTTCTGACAATGGTTCCACTGGAACAGCAATGTCGGCAACCATCGCCGAGCTTTGTCGGACTCTGCCGCCCGCTCGGCAGTCCCGACAATGTTACTATTTGTTGCAATCGGCCTGGTCCTTTAAGTCGCTCGGATACATCCATCCTGAACGCTATTGTAATTGCGCCGGAACGAGACAGCGACCGGATTGCGGTCGGCTGTCACGCCGCGCGACGCGCGATCACCGCCACCGGGCCGCCGCCATCCGGCCCCTGATGCTCCGCGCCCCCCGAGACGAACAGCAGCGTGGTGCCGGCCACCGCCGCGAGCGCGCCGCCGACCATGGCGCGGGCGTGGCGGGAGGCCTGGATGTCGCTGTCGTCCAACATGCAGTGGCGCGCACCCCTGATGGTCCCGCCGCGCGCCGCCTCGGCCTTGGCCAGCACCGCGACCAGCCGGGCCGCGTCCGCCGCCGCCACCGGCAAGGCGGGCCGAATGCCGGCCGAAGC
>JAKBCB010000553.1 GCA_021808185.1 Pseudomonadota bacterium | reverse complement strand
GATGACCACGTTTTGCGACGTGCTGCGCCGTACGCCAGGCTGGCGGCAAAACGTGGAATTCCTCTCGGCCAGCTTCGAACTGGCCTTCCGGTTCTTCCTCGACGCACCGACGCCGGACGGGCTGGAGACGATCATGATGTTCGAGGCCGACATCGCGCGGATCGCCCGCCAACTGCCGGAACTGGCGCGGTTTTGTCGGCCTAGGTGAAAGACTGCGTTCGCACCAGCCGCGCGTAGAGCCCGTCGCGCTGCATCAGTTCGGCGTGCGTGCCCTGCTCCACGCCGCGCCCTTCGGCCATCGCCACCACCAGGTCGGCATCGCGCACCGTCGATAGCCGGTGCGCGACGACGATGGTGGTGCGCCCGCGCCGCAGCAGGGCCAGCGCCTGCTGCACCGCCGCCTCGCTCTCGGCATCCAGCGCGCTCGTCGCCTCGTCCAGCAGCAGCACGCGCGGGTCGCGCAGCAGCGCGCGGGCAAGCGCCACGCGCTGGCGCTGCCCGCCGGACAGCCGCTGCCCACCCGGCCCGACGATGGTGGCAAAGCCCAGCGGCAAGGCGGCGATGAAGTCCGCCGCCGCCGCCGCCCGTGCCGCCGCTTCCACCTCGGCGTCGCTCGCCTCCGGCCGGCCCATGCGGATGTTGGCCGCCACGGTGTCGTCGAACAGCAGCGAATCCTGGCCGACATAGGCGATGGCGTCGCGCAGGCTGGCCAGCGTCACGTCGCGCACATCGGCGCCGTCGATCCGCACCGCCCCGCTCAGCGCGTCGTGCAGGCGCGGGATCAGCGCCAGCGCGGTGGATTTGCCCGCGCCGGACGGCCCGACCAGGGCCACGGTCAACCCGGGTTCGGCGGTGAAGGACAGGTCGGACAGGCCCGCGCGCCCATCCGGGTAGCGGAACGCCACATGCTCGAATGCCACGCGCCCGCGCCCGGCCGGCAGCGGCACGGCGGACGGCCGCTCGGCGATGGTCGGCCGCTCGTCGAGCACGCCGAAGATGCGCACGAGGCCGGCCATCCCCTCGTTCAGCGCGGAATTGAGGTTGCCCAGCGCCCGCAACGGCTGTGCCGCGAGCAGCAAGGCGGTGACGAAGCCGGTGAAATCGCCCAGCGTGCTGGTGCCGGAGGCCGCGCGCCAGCCGGCGAAGGCCAGCACCGCCGCCACCGCCACGCCGCCCAGCACCTCCAGCATCGGGTCGATGCGGTTGCGGCTGCGCGACATCGCCATGAACTGGCGGTACAGATCCTGGAACGCCACCTCCGCGCGCCGGGTCTCGGCCGCTTCCAGCCGGTACGCCCGCACCGTGCGCGCCTGGGAGAAACTCTCGGTCAGCAATGTCGCGGTGGCCCCCATGCGCACCTGCATGCCGCCGGAGGCCCGGCGCAGGCGGCGCCCGATGCGCTGGATCGGCAGCGCGGCGATCGGGTACAGCGCGGCCGCGATCAGGAACAGCGACCAGTCCAGGTACAGCATCGAGCCAACCAGCCCCACGATCTTCACCGCGTCGCCCGCGCCCCCCACCGCGCGGCCCAGCGCGTCGCCCACGGTGGACGTATCGGTGGTGAAGCGCGTGGCCAGCGCCGCCGGCGCCTCCCGCTCGACCCGCGCGAGGTCGGCGCGCACCAGGGTCGCGAACATGCGGTCCTGCAACCCGCGCACCACGCGGAACACCGCCTGCTGCACCATGATGCCCTGGAAATACTGGGTCACGGCCTTCAGCGTCGTGACCAGCACGACCAGCACCGGCACCTGATACAGGATGCGCATGTCGCGGTGCTCGAACAGGTCGATCGCGCGGTCGATCACCACCGGATAGACCGCCTGCGCCGCCGCCGTCAGCCCGGTCAGCAGCAGGATCAGCGCAAGCTGGCCCTTCTGCCGGCGGATCTGTTCGCGCCAGAGCCGGCCGAGCAGACGGCGGACCGAGGCTTCATGCGGGGCCAACAGCGGGGATGCGTCCATCGGCGGGCGTGTATCAGCCGCCCCGCCGCCGCGCCAGTTATTGCCCGGACACCGGCTCGCGGCGCCTCTTTGCGCTCACGTCGTTGTGTGTAATGTTAACGAACTCGTGAAGGCGACCGGCCCGCACGCAATGGGGAAACTCCAAATGCTCGGTCCGGCGTCGCTCCGCCCCTCGGTGTCGGTGGTTATCACCACCTACAACTGGCCCGAGGCTTTGCGCGTCTGCCTGGAATCGTTCCGTCACCAGGACACCACCGATTTCGAGATCGTGGTGGCCGATGACGGCTCCGGCCCCGCGACGCGCGAGCTGATCCGCGCGACCGCGAGGGGCTTTCCGGTGCCGATCAAGCATGCCTGGCACCAAGACCAGGGGTTTCGCCTCGCCGCCATCCGCAACCGCGCCTTCGAGCATGTGGCCGGCGATTACGTCGTGCTGATGGACGGCGATTGCTTCGTGCTGCGCGATTTCATCCGCCGGCATATCGCGCTGCGCGAGCCCGGCATGTTCGTCAGCGGCCGGCGCACATGGCTCGGCCGGCGCGTGACGCGCCATGTGCTGGCGCGCGGCGCGCCCCCCTCCGGCGCCTGGCCGTACTGGTTCGCCTGGTCGCTCGCGGGGCAGGTGACGGGGCCGTTCGAACTGATCGCGGCGCCGCCGAAGCTCGGCTTCCGCTACCGTTTCGCCGATCGCCACCAGCGCGCGCAGACCTGCAACCTCGGCTACTGGCGGGCGGATTGCGCGGCGGTCG
>JAKBCB010000552.1 GCA_021808185.1 Pseudomonadota bacterium | reverse complement strand
TGGCGGGATCGACGGCGGGGTCGGCCGCCCCGTGCCAGACCGACAGGCGCGGCCAGCGCGGCAAGACGCTGCCCCCCGCGCCCACGGAGGCGGCGCGCGCCGCCCAGGTCGCGCGCGTCTCCGTCGCGGCCGAGCGCATCCGCGCCACGGCCGAGGCGACGTCGCTCGCGGCGCCGACCGGCAGCCCCGCGACGACGGCGCCCGCCGCGAACGCATCCGGATAGGCCGCCAGCACCGCCGCCGCCATGGCCCCGCCCGCCGACAGCCCGGCGACGAACACCCGGCCCGGATCGCCATCGAAGCGCGCCAGCGCCGCCGCCACCATGGCGCGGATCGAGGCCGCCTCGCCGCCGCCGCGCCTGATGTCGCCGGGTTCGAACCAGTTGAAGCAGCGGCCGCGATTGTTGTCGGGCCGTTGCTCCGGCAGCAGCAGCGGGGCGCCGATCCGGTCGGCCAGCGCCATGAACCCGGAGGCAAGCGCGAAGGCGCCCGCATCCTGGCCGCACCCATGCAGCAGCACGAGCAGCGGCGCCCCCCGCCTGGGCGGGCGCGCCGGTTCGTACAGCAGCATTCCCAAGGCACCCGGATTGGCTCCGAACTCCGTCACCGTGCGCACCAACCCGGCCGGGCGCGCCAGCAGGTCCGGGATATGGCGCCCGGGCGAGAGCAGCCCTGTCACCTCCCGCATGGCCTGTTCGATCGCGCGCGCGGGCGCGCCGCCCGACTCGAGCAACCGGCGCGAGAGCCGGGTCAGCCGGGCGGGGAAGCCATCGTCCATGCTCGTTCCTTTCCGCCGGCCCCTCCCGCGCGGCGCGACACCTCTCAGATGGGCCACCGAACCGCCGCGCGCCAGCCCCCGCGCGCCGCGCACCGGCGCGGCGGAGCCGTGCCGGGGGCGGGCGGGAGCCATCCGCACTTCGCCGGAGACGTTTACGCTGCGCTGCGGCAAAATACGTAAAACCGTATGGTTGCCCGATGCATCGCGTTTTGTCACGTCGCGCGCTGGGGCTGCTCGCCGCCGTCGCGGCGCTCGGCGCCTGCACTCCAGCCCCGCCCGCCAACGCGGCGAAGGCACGCGCGAAAGCCTGCCAGCCGGCACGGGTGCTGGAAATACCGTTGCGGCAGGAACGCAACTTCCTGCTCGCCACCGCGACACTCGACGGCCGGCCCGCGACGCTGCTGATCGACACCGGCGCCGAGACCACCACGCTGACCCCGGAGATCGCGGCGTCGCTGCGCCTGCCGGCCGATGCCGGCCACCCCGGGACCATCGTCGGCATCACCGGCACCGTGCCATCGACGAATGTCGTGCTGGGGCGGCTGGCCCTGGGCAACGTGGTGCTCGCCACGGCCCATGGCGTCGGCGTCGGCGCGCTGCCGTCGCTGGAAGGGATCGAACCCCCGGTTGCTGGATTGCTGGGAGTGGATGTGCTCGCCGGGTACGAGGTCGAACTCGACCTGCCGGGGCGGCGCATGGCGCTGTATGCGCAGCCCCCGTGCGCGGGCTACGTGCCCTGGCGCGACGCCGTGTCCGTGCCGTTCCAACGCACCCACTCCGGCCTCGCGTTCATCGACGCGCGGGTGAACGGCCGCGCCGTGCGCGCTCTGCTCGACACCGGCGCCCGCACCTCGCTGCTGACGCGGCAGACCGCGCGCGCGGTCGGCGTGACCGAGCGGATGCTGGCCAGCGACGAGGCGCGCACCGGCAGCGGCGTGGGCAGCGCGAGCGTGGCCTTCCGCCACCACCGCTTCGCCTCCCTCGGCCTGCCCGGCGCGGTGGACGCGGACATGGCGGCGAACGTGGGCGATGTGCGGCTGCCGGGGGCGGACATGCTGCTGGGCGCGGATTACGTCGGCCGCAGGCGCGTGTGGATCTCCTACGCGACCGGGCGGCTGTTCCTGCGCTGACGCCATCCGCCGCCGCCGCGGCACGGCGCTGCTCCGATCCGGTATCGCGCGCCGCCGACAGGCTGCTACCGTTCGCGCCAGGCGGACGGGACAGCGGAGGCAAACGCGCATGAACTGGGACGTGTTCATCACCTGTGCGGTGACTGGCGCGGGGGATTCCACCGGGCGGTCGGACAAGGTGCCGGTGACGCCGGCGCAGATCGCCGACGCCGCCATCGAGGCGGCGCGCGCGGGCGCCGCCGTGGCGCACATCCATGTCCGCAACCCGCAAACCGGCAAGGGCGCCCGTGACCCCGCGCTGTACGCCGAGGTGATGGAGCGCGTGCGCGCGGCCGATGTGGACGTGATCGTCAACCTGACCGCCGGGATGGGTGGCGACCTCGTGTTCGGCTCGACCGAGCAGCCGTTGCCGCCGAACGCCGCCGGCACAGACATGGCCGGCGCGACCGAGCGGCTCGCGCATGTGCGGCAGTTGCTGCCGGAGATCTGCACGCTCGACTGCGGCTCGATGAACTTTGCCGCAGGTGGCGACTACGTGATGGTCAACACGCCCGACACGCTGCGGGCCATGGCCCGGCAGGTGCAGGCGCTGGGCGTGAAGCCGGAACTGGAAGTGTTCGACACCGGCCATCTGGTGATGGTGAAGGACATGATCCGCGACGGAGTGCTGGACGACCCCGTGCTGATCCAGTTGTGCATGGGCATCCCGTACGGCGCGCCGGACGATCCGCTGTCGCTGATGGCGATGGTGCACGCGCTGCCGCCGGGGGCGGTGTTCTCTGCGTTCTCCATCGGGCGGATGCAG
>JAKBCB010000551.1 GCA_021808185.1 Pseudomonadota bacterium | reverse complement strand
CAGTTGGTAGCCTTGCCCCATGGTCAGCGTGGCGCCGCCGGCGTAGCCCACCATCAGGATGCCGGCGAACCCCGCGCTGGCGCCGCTGATCGCGTAGGTCAGGAAGGTCAGCCAGCGCACCGGCAGACCGGCGATGTAGGCGGCGGCGGGGTTGGTGCCGACCGCGTACAGCCGGCGCCCGAACCCCGTGCCGAGTTGCAGCAGGCTGCCGAGAATGGTGATCGCCGCCATCAGGTAGATCACCGGCGGCACGCCGAACACGCCTGCGCCGAACAGCGCGGACAGCGCGCCCGAGGCCTGGCCGCGCGGCGTGCCGCCGGTGATGCCGAGGGTCGCGCTATAGACGATGATGCCCATGGCCAGTGTCATGATGAACGGCGGCACCCGCAGCAGCACCACGCCGGCGCCGTTCAGCGCGCCGATCAGCGCGGTCAGCAGCACGATCCCCGGCACGCCCCAGACGACAGCCGAAGGCGACGCGCCGATCCAGCCGAACGCCAGAACCCCGCCCATCGTCATCACCGAGGCGACCGACAGATCGAGCCCGCCGGTCAGGATCACCATCTGCTGCCCGAAGGCGACGACGGTGACGAAGCTCGACAGCACCAGGATCGCCTTCGCCTCGGTCCAGCCGCCGAAATTCGGGCTGATCCAGCGCGAGGCCAGGATCAGCGCGGCCGTCAGCGCGAACAGCGCCAGCGCCGTGCCGACCTCGCCGCCAAGCCGGGCGCGCGGTGCGCCGCGCGGGTCGCCGCCGGGGGGGGGCGGCACGGCGGCGCTGCCCAGCCGGCCCTTGTCGCGCGCCTCGGTCATGCCCGCCGCCCCCCGGCAAAGCGCTCGGAGAGGGCCGCCACCAGCACCGCGAGGATCATCACCGCCCCCTGGAAGATGCCCGTGTAGAAGGACGAGACGCCCGCCGAGAACAGCACCTTCTGCAACAGGCTGAGCGTGGCCGCGCCGATCATCGCGCCGACGACGCCGCCCCGCCCGCCGCCGAACGAGGTGCCGCCGATGGCGATGGCGGCGAAGGTCAGCAGCAGATACGAATTGCCCGCGTTCGGGTTGCCGGTCGCGGTCAGGGCGCTGAGCATGTAGCCCGACGCACCGTAGAACACCCCGGCGAGGCAGTAGGCGAAGAACTTCACCCGCCGCGTCGGGATGCCGGCCAGCCCCGCCGCCGTCTCGTCCGCGCCGATCGCATACAGCGCGACTCCCCAATCGGTGCGGCGCAAGGCCATCCAGAGCAGGACGACGGCCAGCGCGATCAGCGCGGCCACCGGGATGCCGCCAGGCACCACATCGGTCAGCCCGTACGTCACGAAATCCGGCACGCTGCCGCCGGGCGCGTCCAGCACCAGCAGCGCGATCCCCGACGAGACGATCATGGTGGCGAGCGTGGAGGCGATCGATTGCAGCCGCACATAGGCCACAAGAAACCCGTTCACCGCGCCGATGGCGAAGCCAACCGCGCAGACCAGCAGCAGGCCCAGCAGCGCGCCCCACGGTCCGTCGCCGACCTCGGTTGCCATCAGCACGTTGCTGAGGGCGACCACACCCGCCACCGACAGGTCGAACCCGCGCGTCAGCACCACCAGCGCGCCGCCGGCCGCGGCCAGCGCCAGCGGCAGCGCGTTGTTGAACAGATCGGTGATGCCGTTCTGCGACAGCGCATCCCGCTGGCTCGCGGCGAACACGGTGAACAGCACGACATAGATGATCGCCACGATCAGCGTGCCGTTGCCGAGCAAGCGCCGGGGGTGCCAAAGCGACGCGGACGCGTGCACGGATGCGCTCATGGCATTCGCCTACCCGCCATGCCCGGTTGCGAGCGACACAAGCCGCTCCTCGGACAGATCCGCGCCGGGGACCACGCCCGCGATGTGTCCGCGATACAGCGCAAGGCAACGGTCGGACAGCAACACCAGTTCGGACAATTCCGTCGAGTAGATCAGCACGCTGCCGCCATGCGCCGCGAAGTCGCGGACCACGTCGTAGATCACTTCCTTGGTGCCGACATCGACGCCGCGCGTCGGGTCGAACAGCACGAGGTTGCGTGCGCCGGACAGCAGCACCCGCGCGATCAGCGCCTTCTGCTGGTTGCCGCCAGACAAAGCGGAGATGCGCATGCCGAGATAGCGCGCCGCCAGATCCACTGTCCGCGCCGTGCCGGCCACCTCGGTCCGTTCGCGCGCACGATCGATCAGCCCGAAGCGCAGCAGCCGGCCGAGAATCGGCAGCGAGATGTTGCTCGCGGTGGTCAGGCCGAGAAAGATGCCCTCGGTCTTGCGTTCCTCCGGCACGAAACCGATCCCGGCGCGCGAGGCCAGCAGCGGCGAACCGAGATGGACGGTTTGCCCATCCACCGCGACGCTGCCGCCCTCGATCGGCATCGCGCCGCCCAGCATGCGGAACAATTCGCGCTGGCCTTGCCCTTCCAGCGCCGCGACGCCGAGGATCTCGCCGCGGTGAAGTTCGAAGCTGACGCCATCGACGCCGGGTCCGCGCAGATCGCGCACCGCAAGCGCCGGCGCCACGCCGCCCTGGATCGGCACGGCCGTGGCGCGCGCCTGTTCTTCAGCGCCGCGGCCCACCATCATGCGGAAAATATCCGCATCCCGCGCACCCGCGAGGTCAACGGTGCCAATGCTCTCGCCATTGCGCAGCACCGTGCCGCGCCGGCACAAGCGGCGCACTTCGGCGAGGCGATGCGAGATG
>JAKBCB010000550.1 GCA_021808185.1 Pseudomonadota bacterium | reverse complement strand
CGATGAGGGTCATGGAGGGATTCCGGAGAGCGGGGTTCCGAAGCCGGCGGGCGCTCTCTCGACCCGATCCGGCTCACCCCGTCCCGGCGATCCTCTTCCTCTTGCGCCTCACCACCATCTGATCGACCGCCGCCGAGACCGCCAGCGGCGCAACATGGTGGTAAGCGTCGGCCGGCCGTCACCACGATTTCCAGGGGCGGCGCGTCGACGTGGCTGCCATGCCCACCATGGCTAGACTGCGAACTTTAGAGCAAGGCCCGACAGCGAGAGCACCATAACCCAATATCCGGCTCTCCCTACGGAGCGTGCCAACCAAGCTGCTCGGGGTAACTTTCATCCCCCGATTTGGCCAGAAAGACTTACGGTTTTTCTGCTTGAACTAAACGATTCAGTGTGCCATATGATTTAGATAATGCGCTAACCGGGAGAACAGCGATGGAAGATGCCAAGATTATCCGTCGACACCTACGACGCCTGGAGCAAGAGGCGGCGCTAGTTGCCGAACTCCGGGGGTATTCAAAAACGGAAGGAGGGCGTCTGACAGAATTCGGAAAACTGGCGGTTGAATTGGCCAAAGACCACAACCTGAAGCAAGCGTTCGTTGCGAGGCTTTTCGACATATCGCCCGGCGCGGTATCGCAGCATTATAGCAAGTGATTCTATTGCGGAATACGTCTTCTGGCGACTCCGCAATCGACTGTTCCAATTTTTGTATATCAGCAAGAGGAAAAGAAATGCTCACTCGTACGTACGTTGCAGAATTCAATCGTCCACAGACAGACAGCATCCGCAAATGTTCAGCGCTTCTTGCTCGTTGGGGGCTTAGCGTCAAGCGCCTTCCACATCTGACAACGGTCCTGATCGAGCGGCCTGCGTCTATGTCGTGGCGCGACTTCAAAGCCGCCATTCGTTCTGTTTTGCAACCTCGCCGTGGTTCGGTGTTGATTGCGAGCCAGACGACGGGCCGGGTCTTCATTTGCAGCAATCGGGGTAATCAGCCGGGGATGTTCCAGCGAGTGCGTTGAGAAGCAGTTCGGGCCTCGCTGCTTTTTACGATGGGTGTCGCCTTGCCGCACAACTGGCGCGCTCTACCGCAACGCCCACCCGGCCAATCGTTTCGGGGACCCACCCATGCAGATGAACGCCGATCTCTCCCGCCCCGCAACAGTCGATAGCGCCGCGCTCGCCTGGGTCGCCTCGCCCATGGCCGGGGTGGAGCGGCGGATGCTCGAGCGTGACGGTGACGAAGTGGCCCGCGCCACCTCGCTCGTGCGCTACGCGCCGGGTTCGGCCTTTTCCCCCCACACCCATGGCGCCGGCGAGGAGTTCCTGGTGCTGGAGGGCGTGTTCTCCGACGAAACCGGGGATTTCCCGGCCGGCTTCTACGTCCGCAACCCACCCGGCTCGCGCCACACGCCCGCCAGTGCCCCGGGCGCTGTGATCTTCGTTAAGCTCCGCCAGATGGCGCCGGAGGAGACCGCGTCGGTCCGGCTCGACACACGCGATCCCGCGCTCTGGCGCGATCTCGACCAGGGCCGGCAGGAAGCCGTGCTGTTCGATGCGCCGTGGGAGCGGGTGGTGATGCTGCGCCTCGTCCCCGGCCACGCCGGCGCCGCCGAGACCTGGCCGCGCGGCGCGGAGTTCTTCGTGGTGGAGGGGGATGTGGCGATCGCCGGCACAACGCATCGTGCCGGCGCGTGGCTCCGTCTGCCGCCCGGCAGCAGCCTGACGCTGGCAAGCCAGGGTGGCGCGCTGCTCTACCGCAAAACCGGCCATCTCGGCTGACGCGGGATGCCTGATCTGATCGTCATCGGCGCCGGCCTCTCCGGCCTCGCGCTGGCGCGGGTAGCGGCGAAGCGTGGCGCCGAGGTGGTGGTGCTGGAAGCCCGGGCGCGTATTGGCGGGCGGGTGCTCAGCCATCGCACCGAGGCCGGCGCCTATGACCTCGGCCCCGCGTGGGTCTGGCCCGCCATCCAGCCGCGCATCGCGCGCGCCGTGCGGGCAGCGGGGCTGGTGCTTACCGAGCAGGCGGAGGCCGGCGGCTTCGTCTATCAGGACCAGACGGGCCGCACGCAGCGCCTGCCGCACGGCTTCGCGCAGGAGCCGCCGAGCATGCGCATCGCGGGCGGCATCGGTGCGCTGGTGGAACCCGTCGCCGCCGGCCTCGCGCCCGGGGTGGTCCGGCTGGAACACGCGGTCCGGCGCATCGCGCTGACCGGAACGGGCGTTGCCGTCACCGCCGAAACCCGATCCGGCCCCATGACGCTGCATGCCGCCCGCGCGGCGCTCGCCCTGCCGCCGCGGCTGATCGGCGGGATCGAGATCCTGCCCGCTCTGCCGGCCTCCATGCAGGCGACGCTTGCCGCCGTGCCGGGCTGGATGGCGGGGCAAGCCAAGGCGCTGGCGCTCTACGATCGGCCGTTCTGGCGCGACGCCGGCCTGTCGGGCAGCGCGTTCAGCCAGGCGGGACCGTTCGGGGAACTCCACGACGCGAGCCTCCCCGGCGCGGCCGAGGCTGCGTTGTTCGGCTTCTTCTCCTGGCCACCCGCCCTGCGCGCGGCGCGACGCGCGGCCATGCCAGAGCTGGTGGCGCGCCAGCTCGGCGCGCTGTTCGGCGCCGAGGCGGGGCGGCCGCGCGCGGTGATCATCCAGGACTGGGCAACCGAACCCTTCACCGCGACCGAAGCCGACCAGGCCAACGGCAACGCCCATCCGGAC
>JAKBCB010000549.1 GCA_021808185.1 Pseudomonadota bacterium | reverse complement strand
GCTGATCGATGACGATCGCGTCGAACGTTCCAACCTGCATCGGCAGGTGGTGCATGCCGATGCCCGCGTGGGCCTGCCCAAGGTCGAGTCAGCGCGCATGACGCTGGCGGCCCTCAATCCCGCGATACAGATCGTGACGCACGCGGTGCGCGTGCACGCCGGCAATGTCGAGGGGTTGCTGGGCGGACACGATCTGGTGATCGATGGCGCCGACAATTTTCCAACCCGCTATCTGCTGGCGGCGGCCAGTGTGCGGCTGCGCCTGCCGCTGGTGTATGGCGCGGTCGAGCGCTTCAGCGGTCAGGTCAGCGTATTTGACCCGCGGCGCACCGATTCGCCCTGCTATCGCTGCCTGTTTCCCGAGCCGCCCGCGGCGGCGGATGCACCCGATTGCGCCGAGGCCGGCGTACTTGGCGTGCTGCCTGGCGTGATCGGTCTGCTGCAGGCGACCGAGGCACTCAAGCTGCTGCTCGGCGTCGGTACGCCCTTGGTCGGGCGACTGCTGCTATTCGACGCGTTGGCCATGCGTTTTCGCGAGCTTCTGCTGCCGCGCGATGCCGCCTGTCCTGGCTGCGGGGATGCTGTGCAGTTCAGCGGCTACGAGGACATCCCGCGCCATTGCGCGGCAGACGGCTGACCGCTATCCGCACCGTCGGTCGGTGCGGATAAGTCGGTCTCAGGGCCGTGGTGGCGTGTCGCTGTCGGGCTTTCCTTGATCGGAGTCCCCGTTCGCCGACGGGGGCGAAAGGGTGGGCGACGGTGTCACGGACGCCGGGCGCACCGGCGCCGCCGCCGGTTTCGGGACGTCAGGGAGCAGGCTGGATTGCTGCGGCGATGCCATGCTGGCGCCCGCGACGGGGAAAGGCGGCCCTTCGCGGGTTGGTGCCGGTAAAGGCGATAGCGGGCGCTCGGCCGGAGTCGGCGCCGGGCTTGGCGCAATACCCACCTCGGATTGCGGCTTCGGAATCGCCGCCGGCATGGGTGCCGCCGCGGGTGCAGGTGCAGCAGGCGTCGCAGCCGGCACCGCGGACGGCAACGACGTGGCGGCGGCGGGTGCCGGGGCGGGCGGCACGGCGGCCGACGGCGCCGGCGTCGGTGTCGGTGTCGGTGTCGCCGCGGAGGCGCCGGTTGCGGAGCTTGCAGAGGGGATGACAGAACCAGGGGCCGCAGCGGCCATTTCGCGCGGTGATGGTGCCATTGCCGCTGTGTTCGCGGACGCAGCAGGCGCGACGGCGGTGCCCGGTGTCGGAGACGCCGCTGTGGCAGGGAACGCAGGCGTTACCGGTGCCGGCAGGCTGACGACGGAATTCGTTGCGTGTGTGGAAGTACCTGCACCATCCGGGCCCAGTGTCGCGGCATCGCCTTCTTCATCGTCAAAGTCGTGCGTGCCCTGTGCGGTTGCGCTGGTGTCCATCTCGGTCGCGGTGCTCTCGTCATGACGACGGCGGCGGCGGCCGCCACGACGGCCACGACGACGTGCGCGCGCGCTCTCGCCGGCGCTGTCGGTGCGCGCGTCGCTTCCCGCGGGTGCCTTGGCCGCGTCGGACGGAGTCGCAGTCACGGTCACGGTCGCGGTCAATGGTTTCGGTTCCGGGTTGGCGGCTGGTGCCCGTGCCGCTGGCTGTGCTTGCCGAGCTGCGGGCGGTGGCCTCTCGCCCCGTGGTTCGCGTGGCGGCGACGTCTCGCTGCGCGGCTTAGCCTGCGGCAGCGGCGTGGCGGTGACGCCGCGTGTTCGTTCGCCGCCGCGCTCGCCACCGGGCCTGCCAGCGCGCGCGGGTTGCGCCCTTCCGGAGCTTGAGGGCCGCCGCTCGTCACGCGGCGGGCGTGGTGCCGGGCGCTCCTCGCGCGGCGGGCGCGGCGGACGCGGTGCGGCACGTGGCGTCGGCTGCGCCGCCGTTGCGGTGCCGCCGAACCAGCCGAACAGACGCTTGAGCAGGCCGCCACCGGGTGTGGCGGTGGATGTCGCCGCCGGTGCCGCTGCCGGCGCGATGCGCGGTGCTGGTGCATGCGCGGCAACAGGCTCCACGTCGGGTCGCGATGGCGCCGGAGTAGCGGGCGTGACGCCTGACACGGCCGGCTGCTCGCCCTGCGCATCGATTTGCCCGACCTTCGGCAGCGCGGTCGGCGCGGCGACGGTCACGCGCTCGTAGCTGGGCTTGGCGTGCTCGCCCATCTCGCTTTCGCGGATGCGGCTGATCTCGAGGTGCGGCGTCTGCAGTTTGGGATCGGCGACGATTACCAGATGCACCTTGTGGCGAAGCTCCATCTCGACCACGCTGGCGCGTTTTTCGTTGAGCAGGAAGTTGGCGACCTCCGGTGGCGCCTGCAGCAGCACCTGGCCGGTGTGTTCCTTCATCGCGTGCTCTTCGGCGAGGCGCAAAGCCGATAGCGACAGCGACTCGACGCCGCGGATGCGGCCGTGGCCGTCGCAGCGCGGGCAGACGATCTGGGTTGATTCGTCCAGCGACGGGCGCAGGCGCTGGCGCGACATTTCCAGCAGGCCGAAGCGCGAGATGCGGCCGACCTGCACGCGCGCACGGTCCAGCTTGAGCGCCTCCTTGAGCGTGTCCTCGACCTCGCGCTGGTGCTTGGGGCTGTCCATGTCGATGAAGTCGATCACGATCAGTCCGCCGGCATCGCGGATGCGCAACTGGCGGGCGATCTCGATCGCTGCCTCGCAGTTGGTGTTGAACGCCGTTTCCTCGATATCGCTGCCCT
>JAKBCB010000033.1 GCA_021808185.1 Pseudomonadota bacterium | reverse complement strand
CGTTCCAGATCCCGCGGCCGTTCGGCGCGATGACGGTGCTGGAGAACGTGCTGCTCGCCGCCCGCGGGCAGCGCGGCGAACGGCCGTTCGCCAACTGGTTTTCCTTTCGTGCCGTCGCGCGACAGGAGCGGCGCAACGCCGAGAAGGCGCGGGACATCATCGCATTCCTCGCGCTGGAACGGCTCGCGGACGCACCGGCTGCCACACTTTCGGGCGGGCAGCGCAAATTGCTGGAACTGGCGCGGGTGCTGATGGCCGAGCCGCGAATCGTGCTGCTGGACGAACCGGCGGCGGGTGTGAACCCGACGCTGCTGGAGACGATCATCGACCGCATTTCCGCTCTCCACGCGCGCGGGCTGACGTTTCTGATCGTCGAACACAACCTCGACCTGATCGCGCGGCTGTGTTCCGAGGTGCATGTGATGGCGGGCGGACGGCTGCTGGTCTCCGGCACGCCGGAGGAGGTGACGCGCGATACCCGCGTGGTCGAGGCGTATCTGGGCGGGGTCGCGTGACGGTGCTTTCGGCCGATGCGGTGGTGGCGGGCTACGAGCCGGGGGTGCCGATCGTGCGCGGCGCAAGCCTGACGGTCGCGGCGGGCGAAATCCTCGTGCTGCTCGGGCCGAACGGCGCGGGCAAATCGACGCTGGCCAAGGCGGTGGCCGGGCTGGTGCGGCTTGAGTCGGGCGATGTGCGGCTGGGCGGCGCGTCCCTGGCCACGGTGCCGGCGCACGAGCGGATTCGCCACGGCCTCGCCTTCGTGCCGCAGACCGAGAACGTGTTCGCCGGCATGACGGTGGCGGAGAATCTGGATATTGCCGCCTCCATCCTGCCGCGCCGGGCGCGGGCGGCCAGGATCGCGGCGATGTTCACGCTGTTCCCCGATCTGGCGGCGGCCCGCAAGGGCGCGGCCGGGCGGCTTTCCGGCGGGCAGCGGCAGATGCTGGCGATCGCGCGGGCGCTCGCGGTGGGGCCGCGCGCGCTGGTGCTGGACGAACCCTCGGCCGGGCTGTCGCCGAAGCTGGTGGGCACGGTGATGGCGAAACTGCGCGAGGTGCGGGCAAGCGGGGTGGCGGTGCTGCTGGTGGAACAGAACGCGCGCGCGGCGCTGGCGGTGGCCGACCGGGCGATGATTTTGGCCGAGGGCCGGGTGGCGCACGAAGGCGCGGGTGCCTCGCTGCTCGACGATCCGGCGGTCGCCGCGCTGTATCTGGGGCGGCGGGCATGATCGGGCAGATCCTGGTCGATGGCGTCACCTCCGGCGCGATGATCGCGCTCGGGGCCATCGGCGTCACGCTGACGTACGGGTTGCTGCGTTTCGCCAATTTCGCGCATGGCGAGTTCGCCACCTGGGGCGCATACGCCGCGATGGTGATCGCGGCGGCACTGGGCGGTGCTGGGCAGACCATTGGCGACCTCACGTTCGGCTGGCCGTTGGTGGTGGCGCTGCTCGGCGCGGTGGTGTTGACCGCGCTGCTGGCGGCGGCGCTCGACTGGGTGCTGTTCCGCCGCCTGCGCCGGCACGGCAACGCCATCGTGCTGGTGATCGCAAGCTTCGGCGCCTCGCTCGCGCTGCGCAGCGCGCTGGAGTTCGGCTTCGGTCCGGAACCGTACTACTACTCGCGGGACATCGCGATGACGGTGCGCCTGGGCTTGGGGATGCGCGCCACCTGGGACCAGATGCTGGTGCTGGTGGGCGCACTGGCGCTGATGGCGGCGACAACGGCGATGCTGCGCTACTCGGCGCTCGGCCGCGCCCTGCGCGCGACCAGCGAGAACCCGGATCTGGCGCGGCTGGCCGGGATCGACGTGGCGCGCGTGGTGCGCGTCACCTGGCTGCTCGGCGGCGGGATGGCGGCGGCGGCGGGGGTGTTCCTCGGCATCACCGTGCAGTTGCGCCCGACGATGGGGTTCGAACTGCTGTTGCCGCTGTTCGCGGCGGCGATCCTGGGCGGCATCGGCAGCGTGCCGGGGGCGATGGCCGGCGGGCTGGTGATCGGCATCGCGGAGGCCGCGTCGGTGCCCATCGCGGGCGCGCAATATCGTGCGGCGGTCGCCTTCGTGGTGATGCTGGCCATGCTGCTGGCCCGGCCGCGCGGCCTGTTCGGCACGCGCGACACATGAGCGGGATCGTGAGCTACCTGCTGTTCTTCGCCACCGTGGCACTCAGCTACGGCGTGGCGACGCTCGGGTTGAACCTGCAATGGGGGTCGGCCGGGCTGTTCAACGTCGGCGTGGCCGGGTTCGCGGCGGTGGGCGCCTATGTCTCGGCCTGGATCACGGCGGCGCCAGCGGACAGCCATTGGGGAGGGTTCGGGCTGCCCATCGCGCTGGGCTGGGCGGGGGCGATGGCGGCCTCGGCGCTGGCGGCGGCGGTCGTCGGGGCGGTCACGCTGCGGCTGCGCGCGGATTATCTGGCGATCACCACCTTCGGCGCCGCCGTCAGCCTGCAACTGGTCGCGCTGAACGCGCAGGCACTGACCGGCGGGCCGTTCGGCATCGCCTTCATCCCCCGCCCGTTCGCCGCGCTGTCCGAATCCCCCCTCGCCTTCGCCGCCGGCAATTTCCTGCTGGTGGCGGCAGTGACCGCCGTGGCGTTCTGGGGGCTGGAGCGGCTGACGCGCTCGCCCTGGGGCCGGGTGCTGCGCGCACTGCGCGAGGACGAGGCGGCGGCGGCATCGCTCGGCAAGCCCGCCAACCGCTTCCGCTTGCAGGCATTCGTCATCGGGGCCGCGCTGATGGGGCTGTCCGGCGCGATGCAGGCGCAGTTCTTCGGCTTCATCGCGCCGGACAATTACCTGCCGGTGTTCACCTTCCAGGTCTGGGTGATGCTGGTGCTCGGCGGCTCGGGCAACAATCTGGGCGCGTTGCTCGGCGCGGTGATGGTGTGGGCGCTGTGGAGTGCGAGCGGCACCGTGGTCGCGCTGCTGGTGCCGGCGGATGTCCAGTCGCGCGCGGCGGCGCTGCGTGTGGTGGGCATCGGCGTCGTGCTCGCCTGCGTGCTGCTGGTCCGCCCGCGCGGGCTGCTGGGCGAGCGGGCGACGGTGTCGCGGCACATCTAGGGTTCAGGCGCGAACGCCTCGTCCGGCAGGCGCTGGATGCGCTCGCTTCCGGCGCGAATGTGCTGGCGCATCGCGGCCTCCGCCGCCGCCGCGTCGCCGGACAGCACGGCGGCGACCACGCGGCGGTAATCGCCGAGCCGATTGTCCCCGGGCGCCTCGGCGGGGCGAAACTGGGTGCGCACCAGATGCACCTGCATGGTCGGCAGCACGCGCGCGAGTTCGCGGTTGCCGCCGGCCAGCACCAGGGCACGATAGAACCGGTCACGCGCGCGGGCGAACTGGTAGGCATCGCCGCCCGCCTCGGCCGCCGCGAGTTCCTCCATCGCCTTGGCCACGCGATCCCGGTTGTCCGCCTGTGCGATCCGCTCGGCGGCGAGGCGGGCGGCGAGGCCCGTCAGCACCTCCACCAGCGCCAGCACCTCCGCCACCTCACCGCGCGACAGCGCGCGGATATAGGCGCCGCGATGCAGGGTCAGCGCCACGGTGCCCTCGGCCGCCAGCCGCTTCAGCGCCTCGCGGATGGAGCCGCGACTGACCTTGTATTCGCGCGTGAGGTCGGCCTCGACCAGCCGCTGGCCGGGCACGTAGCGGCCGGCGTACAGGCCGCGCAGGATTTCGCCCGCGATGAAATCGGGCGAGCTGAGCGGGCGCGGGGCGGCGGGGTCGGGCGAGTCCGCGGGCAACGTCGGTTCCTTCCCGGGGGAACCGGGCAATGGGCCGCGCTGCTACATCGGCGCGGTGCGCCCCGTCAACGAAGCGCGCCGCCGCCCGGCCCTCACTCCGGCGCCGGGCTGGCCAGCGGCTTGTCCTTCTCGACCACATAGACCGAGACGATGCGCGTCCTGGCCGGGCCGTTGCGCAGCAGATGCGGGGTTTCGTACGGCAGCTGGAAGGATTCGCCCGCGCCCACCGCGCGGTCCGCGCTACCCTTCATGCCGAGCACCCCGCCGCCTTCCAGGATGGTCGCGTTCTCCACCCCAGGATGGGTGTGGCGCGGCACGGCGAAGTTCGGCGCGATCTCCACCAGCACCTGCACCGTGACCATCTTGTCGCCCGGATACTCAACCCGGTTCAGCACGGTGCGGGTCAGCCCACCGGTCTGCGCGCGGGCGCCGATTTCGGCCACCAGCACACCCCCGGCGGCGCACAGGGCGCACGCGGCGAAGCGACGTCTGGACAGCATCTGCATCCTCCCCCATCAGCTTTTGCCGCAGGATAACCGAGGCGGTTGCCGACGCCTATTGCCCCCGATCGCCCGCCACGCCGTAAGACGGCGCGCCTGAGGGATTCAGCGCGCGGGTGACATAGGCATCCATCTGCGGTGCCCAGCGGTCCCACAACCCGGCCAGCGCGCCGATCGGGTCGGTCTCGTGCCAATCCACCCGCAGGTCGGCGACCGGCCACGCCACGTCGCGCACCAGCAACAGGCCGGCGGAATGCACCGGCCCCTCCTCGCCCCCTTCGGCCACCGCCGCGCGCATGGCGGCGAGCAACCGGACCGCGAGCGGTTCGTCCGGCGCGGCGAGAAAGGCCGCCACCATCGCATCCGGAACGCTTGGCGCGCGCAGCAGGTTGCCGGCGGCGACCACGCCCGGCCCCTGCACCGTGCGATGCACGCCCAGCGTGCGACTGCCGGAGAACGCGGCAGTCCCGCCGGCGCGATCCACCATCGCCAGTTGCCGGTACTCGATATGCGGTGCCTCGGCGCACAGCCGTTCCAGCGCCGCCTGCGCCGAAAGGCCGCAGGCGAGCAGATCGAGCCCCTTCGGCCCGAGTGTCGGGTCGGTGATGTTCTGCGTCGCCACCGCCCCCGCGCCAGCGCGGGCATGGGCGCAGCGGGCGGCGACGGCGGGCGAGGAGGAGGAGACGGCGATGCCGAACTCCCCCGTGCGCGCGCAACGCGCGGAGATGGAGAAGGTCATGTCAGCCGGGGATCACGGCCGTGACCTCGATCTCCACCAGCCATTCCGGCCGCGCGAGCGCCGTGACCACGAGGCCGGTGGAGACATAGTGCACGCCCTTCAGCCAGCGGCCCATTTCCAGATACACGGGCTCCCTGTGTCGGATGTCGGTGAGGTACACGACGCAGCGGCAGATATGCGACAGGTCGCTGCCCGCTTCCGCCAGCAGCAGCTTGATGTTGGCCAAAGCCTTGGCCGCCTGCTGGCCGGGATCGCCGATATGCAGGCTCTCGCGCGTGTCCAGATCCTGCGCCACCTGCCCGCGCAGGTACACAGTGGCGCCGCGCGCCACCACCGCCTGCGCCAGATCGTTATCGAGCTTCTGTTCTGGATACGTGACGCGGGTGTTGAATGGGCGAATGCGGGTATGCGCCATGTCGATCCTCGGCCGAAAGAAGCGGGAAGCGTAGGCGGCGGCGGCGTGGAGCGTGCATCGGAAACACCGATGCAATGCATCGAGAATTGCGGCGCAAGGAATTATTGGCGCGGCCAATGCACGCATTGCAGCTTCCCACTTCACACAGGCCGTCATGGCACATAGCCTGCTTGCGCATCGTGCACTCGCACCGTCTGGCCGCGTGGCCCGGCAACGTGCGTCACGTCTGGGCGGAGGTAATTCAAATGAAAAAACCAATGACGATCCTGGGCCTGTCGGCCGCCACGATCTTGCTGGCGATGCCGGCTTTCGCGGATGGACAGCTCTCGGTGATGAGCTTCGGCGGTGCCTATCAGGCCGCGCAGCGCGCCACGTTCTTCGAGCCGTACACCGCCAAGACCGGTATCAAATTCGTCGAGCAGGAGTACGGCGGTGAGATCGCCAAGATCAAGGCGATGGAACAGGCAGGCGGCGTCTCGCTCGATGTGATCGACGTGGACGGCCCGGGCGCGCAGCAGGGCTGCGACGAGGGGCTGTACGAGAAGCTCGACTGGTCGAAGATCGGCAATCGCAAGGACTGGCAGCCCGGCACCGCGAACGACTGCGCCGTGGGCACCATCGTGTACGCGACGATCCTGGCCTATGACGGCGACAAGATGAAGAATGGTCCGACCAGGATCGCCGATATTTTCGACACCAAGAAATTTCCCGGCAAGCGCGGGCTGTGGAAGAACCCGGTCTCCAACCTGGAATTCGCGCTGATCGCGGATGGTGTGTCCAACAAGGACGTGTACAAGGTGCTGGCGACGAAGGCCGGCGTGGATCGGGCATTCAAGAAGCTCGATACCATCAAGAAGGACATCGTCTGGTGGGAAGCCGGTGCCCAGGCGCCGCAGTTGCTCGCCTCCGGCGAGGTGGTGATGACGACGGCGTGGAACGGCCGCATCTTCAACGCCAACAAGGAAGGCAAGCACTTCGAGATCGTGTGGGACAACGAGCTGCTCGACGCGGATTACTGGGTGATCCCGAAGGGCGCCAAGAACCTCCCCGCCAGCTATGCGTTCATCAAATTCTCGGTCTCGCCCGAGATTCTCTCGGGCTTCCCGAAATACATCCCGTACGGCCCGGTGACCAGCGCCGCCGCCAAGGCTGTCGCGCCCGAGTATGCGCCGAACCTGCCGACCTACTCCGCCAACGTCGCCAACGCCTTTGCCACCGACTACAGCTTCTGGGGCGACCAGGGCGAGGACATCCGCAAGCGCTTCACCACCTGGCTCGCGCAGTAAGGTTGGAAGGGTCCGCTGCGATGTCACCGTATCCCGCGCGCGGCGGAGCGGACCAACTGGTCGTGTTCGACGGCGTGCAGAAGTCGTACGACGGGGAAACCCTCGTCGTGCGCGATCTGAACCTCGTTGTCCGGCGCGGCGAATTCCTGACGTTGCTCGGCCCTTCGGGGTCGGGCAAGACCACGACGCTGATGATGCTCGGCGGGTTCGAACGCCCGACCGCCGGGCATATCCGTCTCGACGGCAAGCCGGTGGAGGCGCTGCCGCCGGAGAAGCGCGATATCGGCTTCGTGTTCCAGAACTACGCACTGTTCCCGCATATGAGCGTCGCGGAGAACGTGGCGTTTCCGCTGCGCTATCGCGGTGTGAAGGGGGCCGAGGCGCGCGATCGCGTCGCCCGCGCGCTGGCGATGGTGCGGCTGGAAGGCTTCGACAGCCGCAAGCCGACGCAGCTTTCCGGCGGGCAGCAGCAGCGCGTGGCGCTGGCGCGCGCGCTGGTGTTCCAGCCGAAACTCGTGCTGATGGACGAGCCGCTGGGCGCGCTGGACAAGCAACTGCGCGAGCGGATGCAGATCGAGATCAAGCACCTGCAACAGACGCTCGGCATCACCATCGTCTTCGTCACGCACGACCAGAGCGAGGCGCTGACCATGTCCGATCGCGTGGCCGTGTTCCACGACGGCGTGCTGCAACAACTCGCGACCCCGCGCGACCTGTACGACGAGCCGGGCAACGCTTTCGTCGCGGGCTTCGTGGGGGAGAACAACCTGCTGCCCTGCACCGTGGCCGAAGGAGGGGCCGCGATGGTGCACGGGGCGCGCGTGGCGGGCGTCCTGCCTGCCCCGCTGCCCATCGGCGCCGCCGCCGTGCTCGCGATCCGGCCGGAGCGAATCGGGTTCGCCGAGGCCGGCGTGCCTTGCGTGGTCACGGAGGCGTTCTTCCTTGGCGACCACACGCGCGTCGAGGTGGCGAGCGCGGCGCTGGGCGGCGCATCGCTGACGGTGAAGCTGCCGCCATCCGCCGCGATCCCACCGCCGGGCGCGCCCGCGTGGCTCGACCTGCCGCAAGCGCATTGCCGGATCATCGCGCCATGAGCCGCGCTCTGGCACGCGCGGTACGCCGCTCCGCGCGGCCGGCGCGGTGGGCGGCGTTCATGCTCGGCGCGCCGGCGCTGCTGTTCCTGGCGATCACCTTCGTGACACCGCTGGTGGCGCTGCTGTCCACCGCCGTCGCCAACCCGGAGGTGCGGCAGGTGCTGCCGCGCACCGTCGTGGCGCTGGCGCGCTGGGATGGCAAGGCGGTGCCGGACGAGCCGGTTTTTGCCGCCCTCGCCGCCGACCTGAAGATCGCGAACGACGCCAAGACGGCGGCCCTGGTGGGCAAGCGGCTGAACTACGAAATGCCGGGCATGCGCAGCAAGATGCTCGCCGCCGCCCGCATGGTCGCCGCCGCCGAGACGGGACCGTACAAGCCGATGTTCCTCGACAAGGACGACGCCTGGAACGATCTGGCGACGTGGCAGGTGATCGCGCGCAATACGCGCGGCTGGACGCTGTACTACCTGCTGACGGCGGTGGATATGGCGCAGACACCGGACGGCGCCATCGTGCGCGGCGACCCGGAGGAATCCATTTTCCTGTTGCTACTGGCACGTACGCTGTGGATCTCGGCGCTCGTGACCATCGGCACCGTGGTGCTGGGCTTTCCGGTGGCCTATGCCATCTCCATCGCGCCGCCCAGCGCCGCGCGCGTGATGCTGCTGTTCGTGCTGCTGCCGCTGTGGACGTCGCTGCTGGTGCGCACCACGGCGTGGGTGGTGCTGTTGCAGACCGATGGCATCATCAACGACATCATCGTCGCCACCGGGCTTTCGGCGGAGCGGCTGCAACTGATCTTCTCGCGCTTCGGCACCGTCACCGCGATGGTGCACATCCAGCTCCCGTTCACCATTCTGCCGATCTACAGCGTGATGCGCGGCATCCCGGCGACGCAGATCCGCGCCGCCCGTTCGCTCGGCGCGCCCGCGTTCTCGGCGTTCTGGCGCGTCTATGCGCCGCAGACCATTCCGGGCGTCGTGGCCGGCGGGCTGATAACCTTCATCCTCTCGCTCGGCTACTACATCACCCCGGCCCTGGTCGGCGGGCCGACCGATCAGATGATTTCCAACTTCATCTCCACCTACGTCAACCGCGACCTGAACTGGGGGCTGGCGAGCGCGCTCGGCGTGGTGCTGCTGGCGGTCACGCTCGCGATCTACGGCGCGTTCCTGCGCATCGTCGGTCCCGAGCGGATGCGGTTCGGGTAGGCCGCCATGTGGCTCCCCTCCTACGCCACCGGGGCCGAGCGTGTCGGGCGGTTCGCGGTGCTGGCCTTCGTCATCGCCGTGCTGGTGTTCCTGGTCGCGCCGTTCTTCGTCGTCGTGCCGCTCAGCTTCTCCAAGGAGGCGTTCTTCACCCTGCCGGTGAAGGAGTATTCGCTGCGCTGGTACGACGATTTCTTCGGCAATGTGCGCTGGATCGCGGCATTGCGGAACAGCGTCATCGCCGCCGTCGCCACGACGATCCTGGCGACCGTGCTCGGCACCTCGGCGGCCCTCGGCCTTGCACGGCCCGACTTTCCGTACCGGCGCGTGGTGATGTCGGTGATGCTGTCGCCGATGATCGTGCCCATCGTCATCGTCGCGGTGGGCAGCTACCTGTTCTTTGGCGATCTGGGGCTGGTGAACACCAAGCCGGGCCTCGTGCTCGCGCACACGGCGCTGTCGCTGCCGTTCGTGGTGGTGACGGTGGCGGCGACACTTTCGACCTACGACACCAACCTCACGCGGGCCGGCCTGTCGCTGGGCGCGCCGGCGCTGTCGGTGTTCCTGCGCGTGACGTTGCCCGCGATCGCGCCCGGGGTGATTTCCGGCGCGCTGTTCGCCTTCGCGGTCAGCTTCGACGAGGTGGTGGTGGCGCTGTTCATCACCTCGGCCGAGCAGCGCACGTTGCCGGTGCAGATGTTCTCCGGCATCCGCGACCAGGTGAACCCCACGATCATGGCGGCGGCGACGGTGCTGCTGGCGCTGTCCATCCTGCTGTTCGTCGTCACCACGTGGCTCGGCCGCCGCGCGCGCTAGGCAGGCACGGCCCCCACAACCTCGGCGAACAGGCCCGCGAGCCGCTGCATCGCCCGCCCTTGCGCGCGGGCGCTCGCGTAGATCCCGGCGGTGACATCCGGCAGGCTCGGCAGCGCCTCGGACGGCTCCAGCGCGGCGAGCCCTGGCGGGCACAGGCGTCGCGCCAGCGCGGTGACGCCGAAGCCCGCGCGCACCGCCGCCTCGATGCTGGTCAGGCTGCTGGTGACATAGACGATGTCGAAGGCGCAGCCCTGGCGCTGCAACACGCTCAGCATGGTGCGGCGGTACAGGCAGCCTTCCGGATACACCACCAGCCGCACCGGCCCCTCCGGCACCGTTGCCGCGTCGGGCGGGCCGATCCAGGTCAGCGGCTCGCGCCACGTCGCCAGCGTCCCCTCCCCCAGCGTGTCCGGCGTCACCGCCAGCACGAGGTCGAGCAGCCCCTCGCGGAAATCGCGCAGCAGGTTGAGCGAGACGTCGGTGGCCACGTCGAAGCGCACATCCTGCCCCTGCACCCGGCCGAGGAAGGCCGGCAGGAACCGGTCGGCGTAATCGTTCGGGATGCCGAGCTTCAGCCGCCCGCCGGCCCCCTTGCTGGTCAGCCGCACCAGCATCTCGTCGTGCTGGGCGAGGATGCGGCGGGCGTAGCTCAGGCACACCTCCCCCGCCTCGGTCAGCCGCGAGGTGCCGGCCTCGCGCTCGAACAGCGAGACGCCGATCAGTTCCTGCAAGCGCTTGATCTGCAAGCTGATGGTCGGTTGGGCGCGGCCGAGTTGCTCGCCCGCGCGGGTGTAGCCCTTCAGGTCGATGACGGTCACGAAGGCCCGCAGCAGGTCCGTGGGTATGTTGCGCACGCCGCCTCCTTGCCTGGGAATGCGGCGCAGCCTATGCCGCCCGCAAGCGTGCCGAAAGGCGCCTGTAAGGTGGCGCGGGGTATGGGCCTGTCGATGAACGATCTGATCACCTGGGCAACGGCACTGGTCGCGGCGCACCCGGTGCTGGCGATCGCCGTGGCCTTCGCGGGCGCGGTGGTGGAGGCGGTCGCGGTGGTCGGCATGATCGTGCCCGGCACGCCGATCGTGATGGCGGTGGCCGGCACGGCGGCCCTGGGCGGCGCGCCGATGCTGCCGATCGTGCTCGCCGCCATTGTGGGGGCGGTGCTGGGCGACGGCATCTCGTTCTGGATCGGCCGGCGCTTCGGCGGGCGCATCGCGGGCGTCTGGCCGCTGTCGCGCCGGCCGGATTTGCTGCCCGTGGCGGAACGCTTCTTCGCGCGGCATGGGGCGCTGAGCGTGGCGCTGGCGCGGTTCGTGCCGGTGCTGCGCAACACCGTGCCGGTGGTGGCGGGCATGGCGCACATGCCCCGGCGACTGTTTCTGACCGCCAATGTCGTCTCGGCCATCGTGTGGGCGCCGGCGCATGTCTATGCCGCGCAACTCGGCAGCCTCGCGGTGCAGCAACTGCAAGCCGGCGATTGGAGTTCGGCGGCCGTGGCGGGCGTCGGGCTGGTCGCGGCGGCGGCCGCCGCCGTGGCGCTGCACCGGCGCTTGCGCCGTTACACCCCGGCACCGGTGGCAAGCACCCGACGCGGCTGACTTGCGCGCCCGCCCGGCCGAGGCGCTATGCTGCGCCGGGGTGGGGATCAGCGATGCCCGACGGCACAGCGATGACGGACATTGGTCTGGTGCCCGGCCGCGAATGCGGGCCGTGCACGGTGTGCTGCGTGGCACTGACCATCGACGATCCGGACTTGCGCAAGGTGCAGGGCTATCGCTGCCGGAACATGCTGCCGGGCAAGGGATGCGGCATCTACGAGACCCGGCCGCAGGCGTGCCGGGCGTTCTTCTGTGGCTGGCGGCAACTGAAATGGGTGCGCCCGACGCTGCGGCCGGACCAGTCCGGCGTGCTGGTGCGGCTGCACTACGAAGTCGCCAAGACGACGGGCGAACAGCGCCTCGGCGTGATGATCACGCTGCTCACCGATGCGGCGCTGAAGGCGGAGGGGCTGGCGGAAACGGTGGCCGCCGCCGTCAACGCCGAGATCCCGGTGTATCTGCACGTCCCCGGCCCGCCCGGGCACACCGCCGCCGAGGCGCGCATCAACGACGTGCTGCGCGACGCCGTTATCACCCACGACAAGCCCGCGCTGTTGGAGACCCTGCGCCGCGCCCGTGCCAAGGCAAAGGGGGGGAAATTCAAGCCCATCGTCCTGCCCCCGCGCCCGGCTGGGCGCGCGGGGCAGTAGCGCGCGCCCTCAGCGGCGGACGATGTTGTGCTCCGGCCCGAACGGGAAGCCGGTGATGTTCTCCGCCCCGTCCTCGGTCAGCACCAGGATGTCGTGCTCCCGGTAGCCGCCGGCGCCGGGCTGCCCTTCGGGGATCGACAGCATCGGTTCCATCGAGACCACCATGCCCGGCCGCAGCACCGTCTCCACATCCTCGCGCAGTTCCACGCCGGCCTCGCGGCCGTAATAGTGCGACAGCACGCCGAAGGAATGGCCGTAGCCGAAGCTGCGGTAGCCGAGCAGGCCGTGCGAGCGGTAGATCTCGTTCAGTTCGGCCGCGATGTCGCCGCAGCGGCGGCCGGGGCGCAGGATTTCCAGTCCGCGCCGGTGCACCTCGCAGTTGACGCCCCAGATGCGCAGATGCGCCTCGCTCGCGTGGTCGAGGAACAGCGTGCGTTCCAGCGCCGTGTAGTAGCCGGCGATCATCGGAAAGCAGTTCAGCGAGAGGATGTCGCCCTTCTGGACTTGCCGCGATGTCACCGGGTTGTGCGCGCCGTCGGTGTTGATGCCGGACTGGAACCATACCCAGGTGTCCATCAGCTCGGCGTGCGGGAACGTCTTGGCGATGTGGCGCACCATCGCCTGCGTGCCGGCCAGTGCCACCTCATGCTCGCCCACGCCCTCGCGGATCGCCGCCCGCACCGCCTCGCCGCCGAGGTCGGCGGTGCGGGCGCCTTCGCGGATCAGCGCAATCTCCTCGGTCGACTTCACGGTGCGCTGCCACATCGTCGGCTGGCCGACATCGACGAGGGTGACGGCGGGAAACGCCTCCTGCAACAGCCGGTGCAGATCGAGGTTGACGTGATCGAACTCGATGCCGACGCGCTTGGCACCCGGCAGCAGGGTTTGCAGCGCGTGGAAGAAATTGTCCCGCCGCCAGTCGGTGTAGGTGATGTTCTCCCCGAAGCTACGGCGCCAGGGCTGGCCCGCGTCGATGCCGGGCGTGACCGTGGTGGCCGCCTTGTCCGTCACCACCAGCGCGAAGCGGCGGCCGAACGAGCAGTACATGAAATCGGCATAGTAGTTGACGTTGTGGTACGAGGTCAGGATCGCGGCATCGAGCCTGTGCTCGGCCAGGATCGCGCGCAGCCCGTCCTGTCGGCGCCGCATCTCGGCGGCGCTGAAGGTGGGCACGGCCTTCTGCCCGTTGTACATGTGCTGCAAGCGCAGCAGCTCGTTCGGCATCGTTTCGGTGTACGTATTCATGTTGGCCCCCAAGACCCGACCCATCCGGGCGCATTGGTAGGTGGCGGGAACGGGTGCGGGGAAATAGAAAGGCATGATCGCGCCATTGCGGCGGGCGATGCGGGACGGGGCGAGGACGATGGACACGGTGGCGTGGCTGGACCGGCTGGTGGGCTTCCCCACCGTCAGCCGCGACCCGAACATGGCGATGATCGCGGCCATCGAGGCATATCTGGCCGGCATCGGCGCCCGCGTGCGCGTCATCGCGGACGAGACCGGAACCAAGGCCAACCTGTTCGCCAGCATCGGGCCGGAGGGCGACGGCGGGGTGATCCTGTCCGGCCATACCGACGTGGTGCCGGTGGACGGCCAGCCCTGGACCGGCGACCCGTTCCGCCTGCGCGCCCAGGACGGGCGGTATTACGGGCGCGGCACCACGGACATGAAGGGCTTTCTGGCCTGTGCGCTGCGCGCCGCCGGCATCGCGGCGGCCCGGCCCCTGGCGGCGCCGCTGCATCTGGCGTTCTCGCACGACGAGGAAATCGGCTGCGTCGGCGTGCGGCGGATGCTGGACGTGCTGGCCGCCACCGGCCCGCGCGCGGCACTGTGCATCGTCGGCGAGCCGACCGGGATGCGGGTGGCGACCGGCCACAAGGGCAAGCTGGCGGCCCGCGCCGTGTGCTGCGGGACGGAGGGGCATTCGGCGCTGGCGCCGCGCGCGCTGAACGCGATCCATCTGGCGAGCGACCTGATCCAGCGTGTCCGCCAACGGCAGGACGATCTGGCGGCGCGCGGGGCGCAGGACGCGGAGTACGACGTGCCGTACACCACGCTGCATGTCGGCCGCATCGCCGGCGGCGTCGCGCTGAACATGGTGCCGGAGCGGTGCGTGCTGGATTTCGAGATCCGCAACCTTGCCGCCGACAGCGCCCGGGACATCCTTGCCGCCATCGCCGAGGACGCGGCGGCACTGGTCACGACGGCGCGGCGGCGCTTCCCCTCGGCCGACATCCGCATGGAAGTCGTGAACGCCTATCCCGGCCTGGACACCGCGCCGGACAGCGTGGCAGGGCGGACGGTACAGGCGCTGACGGGCGCGAACGGGCACATCAAGGTGGCGTTCGGCACCGAGGCCGGGCTGTTCCGCGAGCGCCTGGACGTGCCGGTGGTGGTGTGCGGCCCCGGCGACATGGCGCAGGGGCACACGGCGGACGAGTTCGTGACCGGCGAGCAGTTGGCGCGGTGCGATGCGATGATGGACGCGCTGCTGGCTCGCCTCGCGGCCTGACGGCTCAGGGCGGCGGGGCCATGCCGGGAATGGTGTCGTCGTGCACGCTGGCGCGACAATGCTCGCGAAACGCGCTCAGCACGCGCGGCAGCGGGCCGGCGCGGGAGGTGGCG
>JAKBCB010000548.1 GCA_021808185.1 Pseudomonadota bacterium | reverse complement strand
ATCAGGCCGCCGCCCGCCGCGACCATTTCCTCGTAGAACGAAGGCGGCAGGTCATGCACCATGCGCTTCAGTGGCCCATTGCCGGCGTGGGTGTCGATCGGCGAGCCGGCCAGCACCAGGGCCCGGACCTTGGCCGGGAATCGCGCCGCGTACATGGCCGACATCCAACCGCCCTGGCACAGGCCAACGAGGATCGCCGCGCCGCCGAGATCGTCGATCGCGACGTTGAGCTCCGCCAGGTATTTGTCGATGTCAAACTCCTTCATTTGCTCGGTCGCCGGCTTCCAGTCCGTCACCAGGAGATGCGCGATCCCCGCGGTTGCCAAGGTCTCGACCAGGCTTTGCCCCTTGGCGTAATCGGCGATAGTGGCGCTGTGCCCGGCGTAGGGCGCGTCGATGATGACGGGAATGCCGTCGGCCTGCCGGCCGGCATCGGGGGAAAATTCACGCAGCTTCATGGTGTCGAGATCGAGCCGCACCCGGTTGGGGGTTGCCCAGGCCGGCGGTTCCGGCGCCGCGTCGATCTCCTGTTCGTGCAGGAACTTCAGATTGTCACGAAAGAGTTGCAACCCCTCCTGCTCCAGCTCGACGCCGGCAGCAAGCGGCCAGAAGAAGGGCGAACTGTGCTCGTGCCGCAGGCGGTGACCGGACGGTGGGCGGGCGGTCACGATTTGTCTCCGCGGGGGATTGCGTTCCCCGCGGGGGGCGAGTCCGCCTTCGTCCGCTCGGCATAGCGAGCCGGGTCGGAAAGAAAGGTCCGATGGCACTGGGCCGAGCAGAAGCGAAAGAGCTGCCCCTCCCATCTCTCGGAAGCCGCGGCCTTGGGGCCGTAGATTGTCATGCCGCAAACCGGATCGGTGGCGATCATCGTCGTCTCGTTCGTGATCAGTGGAACACCATGCCTTCGATGTGGAAGCCCGCATCAACGTACAGCACCTCGCCGGTCACGGCGGAGGTGTAGTCGCTCACCAGCACGAGTGCGGTACGCCCGACCTCGCAGGATTCCACCTGCCGGTGCAGCGGCGCGGCGCGCAGGCTTTCGTTGATGAGCTCGTCGAAATGATCAATCCCCGACGCGGCGCGGGTCTGCACCGCCCCGGCGGAGATGGCGTTCACGCGGATGTTCTTGCGTCCCAGCTCGTGCGCCAGGTAGCGGACCGAGGCTTCCAGCGCCGCCTTCACCGGCCCCATGACGTTGTAGTGATCGACGACCTTGTCGGCGCCGTAATAGGTCAGGGTGATCAGGCTGCCGCCTTTGTCCATCAGCGGCTCGGCGAGATGGGCCATGCGGATGAAGGAATGGCAGGAAATCAGCATCGATTCCGCAAACCCCTCGGCCGAGCAGTCAGCAAGCCTGCCGTGCAGGTCTTCCTTGCGCGCCCAGGCGATCGCATGGAACAGGAAATCGAGCCGCCCCCAGGAACCGCGGATGGCGTCGAACACCGCGTCGAGCTCCCCGGCGTTAGCGACGTTGCAGGGCAGGCAGATCGGTGCCTCCACCGCGCGCGCGAGGGGCTCGACATAGGGCTTGGCCCTGTCGTTCAGATAGGTGACGGCAAGCTCGGCTCCGGCGTTACGGAAATGCTGCGCGGCCGCCCAGGCCAGGCTGTGTTCGTTGGCGATGCCGACGACCAGTCCCTTACGGCCGGTCAGATCGAGGACTTCCATTTGCTGTCTCCTATGCGTGCTGCTTGTTTCCCGCGCGGCAGGCGCACCAGACGCAGTCACAGTCGTGATGGTCGCAGCTGGGGTCGGCGAGCGGACGGCGGTAGAGCCGGGATGCCAGCGGAAACAGGATGCGGGTAAGGAGCGAGGGCCGATAGAACCGCCGCAGGACGGCGCCGGTATCGGCGCAGGCCAGGCGTTCTGCCGCCATGCGCTCCCCACGCTCGCCGAGAGCGTTGAGGATCAGCCGGTTCACGACGCCAGTGTTCAGCGCCGGGCGCAGCTCCCGTCGCCACAACGTCTCGTAGCTGTCGCCTTCCAGCAGACTGCGCGCGGCCAGAACGCCGGATCGCAGCGCGTAGCGCAGGCCGAATCCGGCCAGCGCATCCTGGAATCCCGCCTGCTCGCCGACGACCGGATGGCCGCCCTGAACGGCATGGCGCGGCAGCCGCACGTTCATGAAGCCGCCGAACGGCCGCGGCGTCCGCATCGCCAGCCTGGTCCGCTCGCGGAAAAAGCCGACTGTGCGTTGCAGGTATTCCGATTGCTGCTTGAAGCCGGTGAAAAGGCAGGTCGCAAGGGTGCCGCGTCCCCGATACACGAGAAGATACGCGTAGCCGAGCGGGGCCAGCCTGTTGCCGAGGGCAAGCCAAGCGCCGTCCTCCATATCCGTCTCGAACACGTAGCCGACGGCGATGCCGTCGGCCGTGCGCGGACCACCTGCCAGGATACCTGGCCCCTCGAGTTCGCCTACGCGATCGGCAAACCGTATCTCGGCTCCGGCCCGGCGGGCGACGCGCAGCAGGCCGGCGTCGAGCGTGCCGTCGGCCTGGCCGCGCCGGATCACATAGCAAAGCGGACGCGCCCCGCGCACGTGATGGGCCGCGCCGGCGGGATCGAACACAGTGCCTTCCTGTAGCGGGAAGGCGTCGAATTCGGTGCCGAGACCGGTGTCGCGCAGCTCGTCGAGAACGTCCCGCGGGTCGCTCCAGTTCTCTAGGCCCTGGAAATCGTCGTGGAAACGGTGGCCGACGGTGTCGTGCCACTCGCGCACTACGACCGCGCGG
>JAKBCB010000547.1 GCA_021808185.1 Pseudomonadota bacterium | reverse complement strand
GCGAGAGTGAGCTGCGGGAATCGCGGCTCGCCACCGCGCGCGTGCGACGTCACCAGCGCCCCGCCAACAGCGCCCACCGCAACGGCCGCGACCAGCGCGAGCGCCCTGCCACGAATGTTCATTCGTTCCCCCCATGACCGGCGCGGCCTGAGGATGGCCGCGCGCCCATCCGGGACATAGCAGGCGGCAAGCGGAAATGCGCCTGGGGCCACGGCCACCTTGACGTGAGTCGACCGTGCCGACGGATCGGACTATGCTGGCGGCGCCGGCGGGGCGATGTGCTCCCGTGGCCGGCCCGCACGAACAGAATTGTGCCACGGGTGCAAGGCGGCTCCCGCGAACCGGCGGTTCGGGAGGACAGTCATGCACATCCGAAATCCGATCGAGTGGGGCCTCGACCAGATGCGGTTGGCGGCCGCAGGTGTCGAAGTCGTGGGCCGTGGTGTCGAGCACCCTGGGGCGGATGCCCGGATGCGCCGGCCGGTGGTGCGCCGCATGGCCGCCGCCGATCTGATCGGGGTGCTGGCGGCGGGATGGCACGACTTCGCGGCGCGCCGCACCGACGTGATCTTTCTGTGCGTCGTCTATCCCGCCATCGGCCTGGTGCTGGGCCACATGGCCGCGCGCGAGCAAATGGTGCCGCTGCTGTTCCCGCTTGCCTCGGGCTTCGCGCTGGTCGGGCCGTTCGCGGCGGTGGGGCTGAACGAAATGAGCCGGCGGCGCGAAATGGGCACCGACACCGGCTGGCGCGACGCCTTCGGGGTGCTGCGGTCACCCTCGATCGGCGCGATCCTGCTCCTCGGCCTGTTGCTGACGGAGATCCTCGTCATCTGGCTGCTCGCGGCGCACCTGATCTACAACCTCACACTCGGGCCGCAGTCGCCGGCCTCGATGACGGCGTTCGTGAACGATATTTTCACCACCAGCGCCGGGCGGGCGCTGATCGTTGTCGGCGTGGGCGTCGGCTTCCTGTTCGCGGCGGTGGCGATGGCCATCAGCGTGGTGGCGTTCCCGCTGCTGCTCGACCGCGACGTGGGGCTGGCGACGGCGATGGAAACCTCGGTCCGCGCGGTGCTGGCCAATCCCGGCGCGATGGCGTGTTGGGGCCTGATCGTGGCCGGCGCGCTGGTTGTCGGTTCCATCCCGCTGTTCGTCGGGCTGGTGGTGGTGCTGCCAGTGCTCGGGCACGCGACGTGGCATCTGTATCGCAGGCTGGTCGTGCCGGGCTGAGGGGCGCGCCTGCCCCCCTCCCTCAATGGGAGGGGGATTCATTCATGCCGCGCGGGCCAGGGTCTGGCCGCGCACGAGGTCGGCTGCCTTCTCGCCGATCATGATGCAGGCGGCGTTGGTGTTGCCGGACACGACGGTCGGCATGATCGCGGCGTCGGCGACGCGCAACCCCTCGATGCCATGCACCCGCAGGTGCGGGTCAACGACGGAAAGTCGGTCGCGGCCCATCTTGCAGGTGCCGCTGGGATGGAAGATCGAGCCGCCGTAGGTCTTGGCGTGTTCCAGCAAGGCCGCGTCGCTTTGCGCTTCCGGGCCGGGCAGGTGTTCGGATTCGATCCAGTGCTGCATCTCCGGCCGCGCGGCGATACGGCGGCCGAGTTGCAGGCCGGCGACCAGGGTTTGCCGGTCCAGGTCGCTCGAAAGATAGTTGGCGTGGATCGCCGGATACACCGTCGGGTCCGGCGATGTGAGCAGGATCTCGCCCCGGCTTTCCGGGCGCAGCTGGCAGCAGTTCTGCAAGAAGCCGGAGAACTTGTTCAGTCCCTCGCCCGGGCGGTCGGCGCTGAACGGGATCAGCAGGAACTGCACGTCCGGCGTCGGCAGATCGGGGCGGGTGCGGGCGAAGATGCCGACCTGGCCGGCGCTGACAGTGAGCGGACCGCTGCGGGTAAGGGCGTATTGCACGCCTGCCTTGGCCATGCGCCAGGGGCTCATCATCACGTCGTTCAGCGTGACGGGAAAGCGGCAGCGATAGGTCAGACGGGTCTGGAAATGGTCTTGCAGGTTTTGCCCGACACCCGGCAGATCGTGCGCCACCGCCATGCCCGTGGCTTGCAGATGCGCCGCCGGCCCGATGCCGGAGAGCATGAGCAGATGCGGCGAGTTGATCGCGCCGCCGCACAGGATCACCTCGCGCCGCGCCCGCGCCTGCTTGGCCACCCCGTTCTGGGTGAACGCGACGCCGGTCGCGCGTCGCCCCTCCAGCGTCACGCGCGCGGCGAGCGCGTGCGTCAGCACCTGCAAATTCGCCCGCTTCATCGCCGGGCGCAGGAACGCCGTCGCGGCGGAGGAGCGGCGGCCGTGGCGCGCGGTCACATGGTAGTAGCCGACGCCTTCCTGTTGCGGGCCGTTGAAATCCTCGGTGCGCGGGATGCCCTCGGCCATGGCCGCGCGGATGTAGGATTCGCATAGCTCCGTGCGGTCCGGCAGGTCGCTGACCGCAAGCGCGCCGTCGCGGCCGTGCAGCGAGTCATCGCCAGGGCCGATGCGCTGTTCGGAGCGCTTGAAATACGGCAGCACGTCGTCCCACGCCCAGCCCTCGTTGCCGAGTTGCCGCCAGTGCGCGTAGTCCTCCGGCTGGCCGCGCAGATACAGCAGGCCGTTGATCGAGGACGAGCCGCCGAGAACCTTGCCGCGCGGCCAGAACACGCGGCGGTTGTTCAGGTTGGGGTCGGGTTCGGTCTCGTACATCCAGTTGATGCGCTTATCGACGATGGTCTTGCCGTAGCCG
>JAKBCB010000546.1 GCA_021808185.1 Pseudomonadota bacterium | reverse complement strand
TCCACCCGCGCCGCCTCGATCGGGTCGCGCGGCAGTGCCAGCAGCCCGGCCAGCAGCAGAATCGCGAAGACGGAGGTGGACATCCACACCTCGCCGGCCAGGATCGACAGGTTGGCGGTCGCACCGTTGACCAGCCAGGCGATCGGCTGGCGGATCAGGCCGAGCTGCAGCAGCGTGTTGTCGAGCAGCCCGACATTGTCGTTCAGCAGGAAGTTGAACTGGAAGCCCACCAGCACCGGGCTGAACATCATCGGGAACATCAGCACGGTGCGCAGCAGCCGCTGCCCGCGCGTCACCTGCGCGATCAGCATGGCGAGCCCGAGGCCGAGCAGCAGTTCCAGGTTCAGCGCGACGGTGAGGAACACGACGGTGCGGCCGAACGCCCACCAGAACGTCGCGTCCTCCAGCAGCCGGCGGTAGTTGCGCCAGCCGATCCAGCGATACAGGCTGGACGGCCGCGTCATGTTGTAGGCGGTGAAGCTGGACAGGAACGAGACCGCCAGCGGCAGCAGCACCACCGCGGCGATCACCACGAAGGCCGGCAGCAGCAGGAACAGGGGCACCGCCCATCGTGCGCGCCTCATTGCGCGCACGTGGGCGGCGGCGGCAGGGCCGGCATGGTCAGTCCTTCAGCAGCCCGGCATCCTCCATGATCTGCGTCGCCTTCTTGGCCGCCGTGTCCAGCGCCTCCTTGGGCGTCTTCTGGCCGAGGATGGCGGCCTGGAACTCCGGATAGGAGATGTTGGAGATTTCGATCCATTGCGGGATGTGCGGCACCGGATAGGCGTCCTCGGCGAGGCTGACCTTCCACACCTCGAACACGTTGGTCATGTAGTCGTCGTGCTTCGCCTTCACCTCGGCGATGATATCGTCAAAGGCTTTCGCGTTGGCCGGCATCAGGCCGCGATGCGCCTCCAGCATGTTGGTGTCGTAGTCGGTCATCCAGGTGATGAAGCTGACCGCGGCGGCCTTGTTGTCGCAGGCCTTGGTGATGGAGAAGCCGTGGCTGCCGCTCCAGCCCAGGCGCTTGCCGGTGGGGCCGGCGGGCGCGCGGGCGACGCCGACCTCGCCGGCGATCTTGGAGTTCTTCGGGTCGTTGAAATAGGCCGCCCAGCCCGGCCAGTCGAAATCCATCGCGATCGAGCCGGAGGCGAAGCCCTGGCCGATATCGTCCCAGAGGTAGTTGATGGTGCCGGCCGGCACCGCCTTGGCCGCGTAGATGTCCTTGAAGAACTGCAGCGCCTTCACGCCCGCCTCGGAATTGAACACCGGGCGGTAGTTCTTGTCGAGATACTGCCCGCCATAGCTCAGCAGCATCTCATAGAAGCGGCCGTTCAGCCCTTCTTCCTTGCCGGCGAACACGGTGCCGTACATGGTCGGTGGATGGGCGAAGAACTCCACCTGGTTGCGGAAGTCGTCGATGGTGTCGGGCGGCACCAGGTCCTTGCCGTATTTCGCCTTGTACGCGGCCTGGTTCGCCGGATCGGCGTACAGCTTCTTCTGGTAATACATGTTGGAAACGTCGGTGTGCCACGGCAGCAGCATCAGCTTGCCGTCGATCACCGCTGATTGCAGCGTGCGCTGGATGAAGGTGTCGCGCGTCGCCTGGGGCACGAGGTCGAACAGGTTGGTGTACAGGTCGCCGTACTGCGCCATGAAGCTGGTATGATCCCACCCGGCGCACCAGTTGATGTTGCCGGAGGCGAGGTCGGCCTTCAGTTCCTTGTCCAGATCGAACCCGTTCTTGCTGGACAGGATTTCCACCTTCGCGCCGGTCGCCTTTTCCCATTCCGGGATGCGGGTATAGAGCGGATCGTACTGGTTGCCGCCGATCAGCTTCACCTTCAGCGTGTAGCCGGGGAACTTGCCCGGGTCCTCGGCCCGCGCGCCGGCCGACAGCGCCAGCGCCGCGCAGGCCCCCAGCAGCGCCGCCGCCAGCGCGCGCTTGCCTTGCCGCCGCCCGTCCTTCAGGAAACGCATCGCCTGTCCTCCCTCTTGCCGCGGTTCGCCGCGTCTGTTGTCCTGGCCCGATGAACCATATCTGAATGATCCATTCGTGAGTGAACACCAGCTCGGCGATCCGGTCAAACGAAACCGTGCCCCGGAGGATGAGGAAAACGGGGAGCGCTACCGCGCGCCCGCGCTCGACAAGGGTCTCGACATCCTGGAGGCACTGGCCGCCACCGAGGTCGGGCTGACCCAGGCGGAGATCGCCAAGGCGCTCGACCGCTCGCCCTCGGAAATCTACCGCATGCTCGACCGGCTGGTGCGGCGTGGCTACGTCGTGCGCACCGATGCGGAACGCTACGAACTCAGCCTCAAGCTGTTCGCGCTGGCGCATCAGCATCCGCCGCGCCGGCGGCTGGTGTCGCTCGCCATCCCGCTGATGCGCGGCTTCGTACAGGCGGCCGAGCAGTCCTGCCACCTTGCGGTGTTCGACCGCGGCCGCGTCGTCGTAATCGCGCAACTGGATGCGCCGACCTACTGGGGGGTCGCGATCCGCGTCGGCGCCCATGTCGGCCTGCTCGGCACCGGCAGCGGCCACGTGCTGCTGGCGTTCCAGTCCCCGGCGGAACGGGCGATGATGCTGGCCGAGCACGAGGCGGCGGTGGGCGAGCAGCCGGCGCCGCCGGACCTGGAGGCGCGGCTCGCCGCCCTGCGCACCCGCGGCTATGAGCGGATGGAAAGCCAGCAGACCCGCGGCATCACCAACATCGCCGCGCCGGTGCTCGGTCCGGACG
>JAKBCB010000545.1 GCA_021808185.1 Pseudomonadota bacterium | reverse complement strand
CCGATCAGCGCCGCGCGCGGCTCATCGGCCACCACCGCGCCCTGGAAGCCGCGCACATGGCCGGGCACGCCGGGCGGCGGGGCGGCGGCGCCGAACAGCCCCCCGCCGGAGCAGGCGCTGGCGGACAGCGCCAGACCGAGGGCGCCGAGGTGTCGCGCCACCCGCCGCAGGCGGGACGCCGAACCGGAGAGTCTGCTTGCCAACGCCGCCGCTTCCTTGTGCCCGTCGAGGATCGGGACCGGACGCATAGACGGGTTCACCGGGGGCGGCAACGGGGCGGGGCTTGCCAAGGCCCGCGTTGGCGGGGCAACAGGGGGAGCACTCGCACCTTCAGGCAACATGACCCCGGCCGACGCCATTCCGGTCCTTTTCACCCACTACGGCGATCAATGGATTCGTGGCAGTGAGCGGGTGCTGCTTGATTTGCTGGCGCATCTGGATCCGGCGCTGGTGAGGCCGATCGTCTGGACCAACGGCGAGGAACTCGCGGAGGCCACGCGGGCGATGGGGCTGCCGACCTTCCTGACCCGGTTCGCCTATTACCTGGACACCGGCAGCCCGCCACCTGATCCGCTGCGCTACTTCAGCTTCGTGCGAGAAGGGCTAAGCTTGGTCCGGCGCTACCAAGTGCGCGTGCTGCACGCCAACAGCGCCGCTCCGGCTCAATGGTTGCTTCCGGTGGCAAAACTCTCGCGGGTTAAGCTGCTCGTGCATCTGCACAGCCTCTATCTGCGGCGAAGCCGAGCGGTGCTCGGGCTGCGCTGGGCTGATCGGCTGGTGGGAGTGGCCGGCCCCGTGCTGGCCGGACCGCGCGCCGACGGCGTCCCGGAGCGCAAGCTGCTGGTGATCCACAATGGTATCGATACGGGTCGGTTGCATCGGGCAGCAACGGCGGATCTACGCGTCGAACTCGGGCTGCCGGACGGAGCGCTGGTGATCGGCACGGTTGGCTCGCTGATTGCCCGCAAGGGACACGATTTGGCGTTGCGGGCGTTGGCGCGCCAGGAGGCGGCCGTCCATCTCTGCATCGCGGGTGACGGGCCGGACCGCGCCGCCCTGCAGGCGCTGGCCGACACCCTCGGGATCGCTCCGCGCGTGCATTTTCTCGGCTACCGACCCGATCCGGCGCCCCTGTACCGTGCCGCTGATCTTGTCCTGCTCGCCTCGCGCGGCGAGGCGCTTCCGCTCGTCCTTCTAGAAGCCGGCAGCTTCGCCTTACCGGTGGTCGCGACCGACGTCGGCGGAGTCCGCGAGATGGTGTCGGATGGTGAGACCGGTCTGGTGGTCCCGCCCGATGACATCCCGGCGCTGGCGGCGGCTCTGACCCGCCTGATCGGCTCGGCCGGCGAGCGCCGCCGCCAAGGCGAGGCGGCGCAAGCCCGAGTGGCGCAGGCTTTCAGTGTCGCGCGGATGGCAGCGCGATTCCAGGATCTCTACGCGACGCTTGCTGGCGGGTGATCTCTGCCCGGTCGGCGCAGCCAGTGGCGCGCGAGCAACCCGCCGAGGGTCGGGGCGAGGCGCGCCGCCAACCTTCCAGCTGTGCGCGTCGGATCGTACTCGCCACCACGCCCGACGAGACCGTCGCGCAATCCGGCGCAGATCGCTTGAACCGTCGCTGGCGAGGCACGCAACCGATGCGCAAGCGTCAGTTCGCGCGCCAGCGCCCAGGCCAAAGGCCGCGCGTTGGCGCGCCAGCCGCCGTATTTCCGCAGCAGACGCAGATAGTTTCGCGCAGTGTAATAATAGTAGTATGGAGGCTTGGTGGGCCGGATAGGGTCCGGCGCCTTGGCGCGGTGCCACACGACTGCTGCGGGCACCAGGATGTTACGAAACCCTGCCTGAAAACTGCGGATCGAGTAGTCCTGATCCTCCCAGTAGGCGAACAGCGCCTCGTCGAACAGACCGATCCGTTCGGCCACTTCACGGCGGACGAGCAGCGCGGCGCCGGCAAGCCAGATGCGATCTGGTGCGGTCAGGCGCCACGCCTGCCAGTCTTCCTCCCGAGCGCTCATGTGGAACGCGAGATGGCGGCGCTCTACCACTCCGCCCCATAAATCCGGCCGGTCTTCATCGTTGATGTTACGCATGGCCGGCGCGACGAGGCCGATTCCTGCCTCTGCCTCCGCCGCCTCTACCAAGTGGGCGAGTGCGTCCGGCGCTGCCTGGGCATCGCTGTTCAGAAGCCAGACATGCGAAGCCCCTCCGGCCAGCGCGGCGCGAATGCCCACGTTTACCCCGCCGGCAAAACCGAGGTTGTGCGGGTTACGGATAAGCCGGAACTTGATGCCAGCTTCGCTGAGTGGAGCCAGATCCGCCTGCGCCGGCCCGTTATGCACGACAATGACACCGAAATTCGCATAGGTCTGGCGCGCGAGCGACGCGAGGCAAGCGACGGTGGCCGCCGTGTCCAGCCAGTTCAGCACCACCACCTCGACCCGTTCTACCACCCGACCGTTCCTCATGTTCGGAGCCGCGCCCATAGCATGCGGCGGCCGCTCGGTGCGCGTGCTATCCACTGGCTTCATGCAGGCCGAGAGCTCCCCCCCCCCGATCCCCGTCCTGATCGCCCACTACGGCGCCGACGCCCTCCGCGGCAGCGAGGTGGTGCTGCTCGACCTGCTCGCCCATCTCGACCCCTCGCGGGTGCGGCCGATCCTGTGGTGCAACGGGGCGGGGTTGGCGGCGGCGGCAGCGGCGCTCGGGGTGCCGACGCACCGGGGTGCGTTCGCCTACTACCTCGATG
>JAKBCB010000544.1 GCA_021808185.1 Pseudomonadota bacterium | reverse complement strand
TGGACGGCAATATCCGCTACGTCGCGGTCTATCTGGACCCGAACGACGGCTGGGTACCGCACGCCGCCGCCGAGGTGCTGCGCAACGGCTACGGCGACTGCAAGGACCACGTCGCGCTGATGCAGGCGATGCTGTCCGCCCTGGGCATCCGCGCGGTGCCGGCGCTGATCGAGCAGGGCAGCCGCACCGCCGACCTGCCGCTGTGGGTGCCGCAGTTCAACCACGTCATCGCCTACTTGCCCGCGTTCGGCGTGTTCGCCAACCCGACCAACCCCTATGCCCGTTTCGACAGTCTGGACCGGCTGCTGGCCGGCAAGACGGTGGTGCTGGCGACCGGCGCCGGCGAGGTGGCCCGCACGCCGCCGCAGCGCCCCGACGCCAACCGCTATCGCATGACCGGCCGCGTCACGATCTCGGCCGATGGCGGCATCGCCGGCACCGCCGACATCGTGCCCTCGGCCAATCTGGAGAACGCCGCGCGCGCCGCGATCACGCAGCAGACCTCGCCGCGCGACGTGGCCGAGCGGCTGTTGTCCGCCTCGCCCGAGGGCGGCTTCGGCCGCTTCGCCACATCGGACCCGCGCGACCTGTCCGGGCCGTTCGCGCTGCACGGCACCTGGACCAGCCCGCACGGCATCACGTTCGACGGGCCGGAGGCGTTCTTCGCCGTGCCGATGGGGCTGGACATCGGCTCGCCGACGCGGCTGCGCCCGCTGCTGGAAGGCGACGCCGCGCGCCGCCACGCGGTGCTGACCTCGGCCGGGGAATGGCGCTGGGACGTGACGGTTGTGCTGCCGCCGGGCCTGGTTGCCACCCGCCTGCCGCGCGACGTGCATTTCGCTGACGCGGCCGGCACCTACGCGGCCCATTACGAACGTGCCGGCAAGGACGTGGCCGTGACCCGCGAACTGGTCATCGCGCGCGGCGTGATCCCGGCAGCGGAGTATGGCGACCTGACCGCGCTGATCTATGCCGCGCTGGACGACACGCGCGCGGTGCTGGGCGTGGCGCGGGAAGAGGCGAGCGAGTAGACGCGGGTCAGGGCGCTGCCCGCGTGGCGCGCCCACAGGTTGGTCGTCCCCGACCAACCGACACGGAGGCCAAGCGATGTGCGAATTGTTCGCGATGTCGAGCCGCCTGCCGACCACGATCGGGCTGTCCATGGGCCGGCTGGCGAGTCGCGGCAGTCCGGGCGGGCATCTGGCCGATGGCTGGGGTGTGGCCTGCTACGACGGCCGCGACGCACGAGTGCTGCGCGAGCCGGAACCGGCCGCCGACAGTCCGTGGCTCCGTTTCATCGAGGGCCGCCGCCTGCGCGGCCACATCGCGCTCGCCCATATCCGGCACGCCACCCAGGGCGGGGTGGCGCTGGCCAATACCCAGCCCTTCGCCCGCGAGCTGGGCGGGCGCATGCACATCTTCGCCCACAACGGCATGCTGCCCGGCATCGAGCAGATCCTCGGCGCGGATTGCCGCCGCTTCCGGCCGGTGGGCGCGACCGACTCCGAGGTCGCGTTCTGCGCCTTGCTGGAACGGCTGGCGCCGCTGTGGGCGGAGGGCGCGCCCAGCATCGGCGCGCGGATCGCGACCGTGACCGCCTTTGCCGCGACGCTGCGCCCGATCGGGCCGGCGAATTTCATCTATGCCGATGGGGAACTGCTGTTCGCCCACGGACATCGCCGCACCCAGGCCGACGGCCGCATCGCGCCGCCCGGCCTGACCATGTTGCGGCGAAGCTGCGCCGTGGACCGCGACACCCTGCCGGAGGCCGGCGTCGCGGTCGAGCCCGAGGCGGGTCCGCAGACCCTCTGCCTGTTCGCCAGCGTGCCCCTCAGCGATGAGCCATGGCGCCCACTGGACGAGGGGGAGATCGTCGTGGTCCGCGACGGCGACGTGGTTGCGGCGTGACGGCCGCTACGCCTCGCACCCCTCCGCCCGCAGCAGGTCGATCACCGCCTCGCTCGCCACCTCGCTGGTGGTGAAGGCGCGGCCGATGCCGCGCGTCATCACGAAGGACAGGTGGCCGTCGCGCACCTTCTTGTCCTTGCGCATGTGCCCGACCAGCCGCTCGGCCGACAGCCGCCGGTTCAGCATGTGCAGTTCCGCCGGCAGGCCGATATCGGAAAAATGCGCGATCACCCGCGCCGCGTCGTCCGGTGGGCACAGGCCGAGATTGGCCGACAGCCGGAACGCGAGCCCGATGCCGGTGGCGACACCCTCGCCGTGCAGGATGTTGCCGAAGCCGATCTCGGCTTCCAGCGCGTGGCCGAAGGTGTGGCCGAGGTTGAGCAGGGCGCGGCCGCCGGAGGGTTTTTCCTCGCGCTCGTCATCGCCCACCACCTGCGCCTTGAACGCGCAGGCGCGCAGGATCGCCTCCGCCTGCGCGCGGCGTTCGCCGCCGACGACGGCGGCGCCGTTGGCCTCGCACCACGCGAAGAACGCGGCATCGCCGATCAGCCCGGCTTTGGCGATCTCGGCATAGCCCGCGCGCAGTTCGCGGATCGGCAGGGTCGCCAGCGTGCCGGTGTCGGCGATCACCATGCGCGGCTGGTGGAACGCGCCGAGCAGGTTCTTGCCGTGCCGCGTGTTGATGCCGGTCTTGCCGCCGACCGAGCTATCGACCTGGGAGAGCAGCGTCGTCGGCATCTGCACGAACGGCAGCCCGCGCAGCGTCGCCGCCGCCGCGAACCCGGCCAGATCGCCGACCACGCCGCCGCCCAGCGCGATCACCGCCGTCCTTCGTTCC
>JAKBCB010000543.1 GCA_021808185.1 Pseudomonadota bacterium | reverse complement strand
GGCATAGTCCGCCGGCCACCATTGCCCTGCGGTCAGCCGCGTGCCCTCCGGCAGGGCGGCGGCGTAGGTCAGCCCGCGGTCGCCGCGCAGCGCCCAGGCGGTGTCCGGGGTGGCCCGCACCTTGTCCACCGGCACCCCGTTCACCGCGACCATGCGCGCGCGCAGGCTGGGGACTTCCTTGAATTCGCTGATGCCGGGCGTGGCCTCGACCAGATGGCGGAAGGCCGGCAACTGGTCGTTCTGCACGTCGATGAAGAAGAAGCTGGGCGCGCGGTCCGGCATCTGCTCGGCCACCTCGCGGCGCACATTGCCCTCGATCAGCGCGACGGCCGCGAGCGTGGACAGGCCGAGTCCCACGGACACCAGCATCAGCGGCGTCGATGATCCCGGCCGATGCAGGTTGGCGAGGCCGAGCCGTGCCCAGGGCTGGCGCGGCGGGCGGATGCGGGCGGCAAGGCCGGTGAGCAGCGCCCCGCCCACGCGGAACAGCAGCAGCGTGCCGACGGCGGCGGCGCAGAATCCCGCGGCGAACCCCCGCTCCGGCGCGGTGGCGATGGTCAGCCCCACCAGGGCGGCCGCAAGCGCCAGCGTGCCCGCCACCAGCGGCCAGGGCGGCCGCGCCATCGCGGGCAGCACCGCGTCGCGGAACAAGGCCGCGCCGGAAATCCGCATCGCGCGGCCCAGCGGCCACAGCGCGAAGGCCGCGGCCGTCAGCAGCCCATAGGCGCCGGCCAGGGCCAGCGGCGCCAGGAAAATGCCGGTTTGCGGCGGCACCGGCAGCACGCCGGCGAGAAAGTGCACCGCCAGGATCGGCAGCACCACGCCGGCCACCAGCCCCAACACCACGCCCACGGCGGACAATGCCAGCACCTGGATGGAACAGACGGCAAACACCAGGCGCGGCGAGGCCCCCAGGCAGCGCAGGGTCGCGATGGTGCGCGCCCGCGCCTCCAGCCACGCCCGCACCCCGTTCGCCACCCCGATGCCGCCCACCAGCAGCGACGTGAGGCCCACCAGTGTCATGAACAGGCTGGTCTGGTCGATGAACTGCGCCACGCCGGGGGCCGCGTTGGCGGTGTCGCGGATGCGCCAGCCGGTGTCGGGAAATCTCTCCCGGATCGCCCGCCCCAGCGCCGCCACGTCGGCGCCCGGCGGCACCACCACGCGCAGATGGTATTCGACGATCGCCCCCGGCTGCACCAGCCCGGTCGCCGCCAGCGCCGCCGTGGAGATGAGCGCGCGCGGACCGAACAATGAGGGATTGGACACCCGATCCGGCTCGCTCAGGATGCTCGCCCGCAGGGTCATGGCGGTGCCGCCGATGCGCACCGTGTCCCCTTGATGCAGGCCGAGCCGGTCGAGCACCAGCGGCTCGACGGCGGCACCGAACACGCCAGCCTGGTTGCCGAGCACCTCGGCCACCGGCCGCACCGGCGAGAACTCCGCGCGGCCCACCAGCGGCCACGCGCCATCGACCGCCTTCAGCTCCACCAGCATCCGCTCGCCCGAGGCGGCGACGAGCATGGAGCGCATGGTCACGACGTCCGAGGTCGCGGCCCCCTGCCCGTGCAGCCAGGCGCGCAACGCGTCGGGCAGCGGCTGGGCGCCGCCCTGCACCTCCAGATCGCCGTCCAGGATGCGCCGCCCGTCCGCGGCCAGCCCGCGCGCGATCCCCTCGCGCAGCGTGCCGACCGATGCGATGGCCGCGACCCCGAGGGCGAGGCAGGCCAGCACGATGCGCAGCCCGCGCACGCCGCCGCGCAGCTCCCGCCGCGCCAGCCGAAAGGCCAGTCTCATACGACCCGACCGTCCGCCAAGCGGACAATGCGACCGCAGCGCTCGGCGAGCGCCGGATCGTGGGTAATCAACATCAGCGTGGTGCCCGCCTGCTCGCGCAACGAAAACAGCAAATCCATCACCGTCTCGCCGGTGGCGCGATCCAGATTGCCGGTCGGCTCGTCGGCCAGCAGCAGGCGCGGGCGCGGCGCGAAGGCGCGGGCCAACGCCACCCGCTGCTGCTCGCCGCCGGACAGTTGCCCGGGCAGATGCGTCAGGCGGTGGCCCAGCCCCACCGCGCGCAAGCTCGCCTCCGCCCGCGCGCGCGCGTCGGCGGCCCCGGCCAGTTCCAGCGGCACGGACACGTTCTCCAGCGCCGTCATCGTCGGGATCAGGAAGAACGCCTGAAAGACGATACCGACCTGCTCACGCCGCAGTTCGGCCAGCGCGTCCTCGTCCATGCCGGTCATCTCCCGCCCCGCCAGCATCACGCTGCCCGAGGTGGCGCGCTCAAGCCCCGCGAGCACCATGAGCAGCGAGGTCTTGCCGGACCCGGAGGGGCCGACCACGCCCACCGCCTCCCCCACGCCGATGTCGAGATCGATGCCGCGCAGGATGTTGACCGGCCCGGCCGAGGCGGGCACCGTCAAATGCAGGCCCCGGACCCGCACCAGCGCGGTTTCGGATGCGGCGGAGGTGTTCGGGGCCGGAGGCGTGACGATGGTGTCCATGGCGTCTCGATATGGCCCCCGCCCGGCGTTGCGGAAAGCCGCCCTGGTGGTGGGTTTCGTTTTCTTCACGGCGGCCGCCCATGCCGCCCCGGTGCGGCTGCTGGTGCTGGGCGACTCGCTCGCCGCCGGCTACGGCCTCGCGGCCAGCGAGGGGTTCGAGGCGCAACTGGCCGACGCCCTGCGCGCGCGCGGCCACGACGTGCACATCATCGATGGCGCGGTGTCCGGCGACACCACGGCG
>JAKBCB010000542.1 GCA_021808185.1 Pseudomonadota bacterium | reverse complement strand
GGATACAGCGCGGCCACCGAGCCCATGTTCACCACATGCCCCCGGTCCCGCGCCACCATCCCCGGCAGCACCGCGCGGGTGACAAACACCAACCCCTTGTTGTTGGTGTCGATCATCGTCTCCCACTGGTCCAGATCGGCCTTCTGCGCCGGCTCCAGCCCCAGCGCGAGGCCGGCGTTGTTGACCAGCACATCGACATCCGCCCAGTCCGGCGGCAGCGCGGCAATGGTGCTGGCCACGGCCGCGCGGTCGCGCACGTCCAGCGGCAGCGCGAGCACGGATGCGGCCCCCAGTTCCGCCCGCAGCGCCGCCAGCCGGTCCGCGCGCCGCCCCGCGGCGATGACGCGATGGCCTTCCCGCACGAAACGACGGGCAATGGCGGCGCCGAACCCGGCGGTGGCGCCGGTGACCAGAACGATCATGCTTCTTTTCCTCGGAACAAGCGTCCCATGGCAGGTAGCCTAGCCGCGAACCGCTTGCAAACCGATCGGCCGCGCCGCATATGGATCGGGCGGGGCTGCCCGGTGCGTCAGGCAACAACATCCCCGGGGCCGATAGCAACCTCCCGGGGGCTGGCACTGTCGTGATCGTGGTCACGGTATCTGGTTCCCACCTGCAACAGCAGGCTCTGGGAGGATGAAACGCCAACGGCCATGGCGGCTCCGCACATCCGCTCCACTGGCATGACCATCGAAACCCGCAAGGCGGCGGCTCGTGCCCGCGCTCTCGCGGCGCGCGAGGGCTGCGACCCGATGCTCGGCGCGGACCTCGCGCGGCATGTGCTGGCCGACATCCCACCGCCGCCCGGCGCCGCCGTCTCCGGCTTCTGGCCGATGGACGGCGAAATCGACATCCGTCCGCTGCTGGAGGCGCTGCACGAGCGCGGCCACAAGATCCTGCTGCCGCATACTCCCAAGCGCGGTAACCCGCTGATTTTTCGGTATTGGTATCCGGGAGCGGAGATGGTGCGCGAACGGTTCGGCACGTACCGCCCGACCGGCGAGGTCGGCGTGCCGGACGTGCTGTTCGTCCCGCTGGTGGCCTTCGACGGCGCGGGCCGCCGGCTTGGCTATGGCGGCGGCTTCTACGACCGGACGCTGGCGGGGCTGCCCGGCGCCATCGCCATCGGCTGCGCGTTCTCGGCGCAAAAGCTCGACGAAGTGCCCGCGGCGGAGTACGACGCGCCCCTGCACGCCGTCGCCACCGAGCGCGGCGTGCTCCGCTTCAAGGGCTTCTAAATGAACATCCTGTTTCTCGGCGACGTGGTCGGGCGCACCGGCCGCGACGCGGTGGTGGCCGCGTTGCCGAAACTGCGCGCCGATCTGCGCGCGGACATCGTGGTGGTGAACGCCGAGAATGCCTCGCACGGTTTCGGGCTCGGCCCGGACATGGCGCGCGACCTGTTCGCCGCCGGGGCGGATGCCATCACGCTCGGCAATCACGCCTGGGACCGCAAGGAAATCGTGCCCTTCCTCGCCGAGACGCCGCGCCTGCTGCGCCCGCTGAATTTCCCGCCCGGCACGCCCGGTGCCGGCAGCGTCGTGGTCGAACTGCCGGACGGCCGCCGCGCGCTGGTGATGAACGCGATGGGCCGGCTGTTCATGGACCCGCTCGATTGCCCGTTCCGGGGTACCGCCGTGGAGCTGTCGCGCTACCGACTCGGCGGCACCGTCGCCGCCGTGGTGATCGACTTCCACGCCGAGGCGAGCAGCGAAAAAATGGCGTTCGGGCATTCGTTCGACGGTCAGGCGAGCCTGATCGTCGGCACCCACACGCACACGCCCACTTCCGACCACCAGATCCTGCCCGGCGGCACCGCCTACCAGTCGGATGCCGGGATGTGCGGTGACTACGACAGCGTCATCGGAATGCAGAAGGAAGGGGCGGCGGGTCGCTTCTGGCGCAAGCTGCCCGGCGAGCGGCTGGCGCCCGCCGATGGGCCGGCCACCATCTGCGGCGTGTTCGTGCAAACCGACGACGCGACCGGCCTCGCGCGACGGATCGAGCCGGTGCGGCAAGGCGGGCGTCTGTCGCAAATCCTGCCATCGGTGTAACCCTGGCCGAACCGAATCCAAGCCAACCACGAGGAGCCCCCCTGGTGTCTCAAGCCGCTGCCACTCCGACCGCCGTCGTCCGTTCGCTGCCGGCCCGCATCGCCATCGTGCTGGCGCTGACCCTGGTGCTGGCGCTGTCGGCGCGCGTGCAGGTGCCGTTCTGGCCGGTGCCGATGACGTTGCAGACGCTGGCCGTGCTGGGCATCGCGGGGCTTGCCGGTCCCCAGATCGCGGGAGCCGCGATGCTCGGCTATCTGGCCGAGGGGCTCGCCGGCCTGCCGGTGTTCGCGGGCACGCCCGCGCACGGGGTCGGGATCGCCTATCTGGCGGGGCCGACGGGCGGGTATCTGGCGGGGATGCTGCTGGCCTCGGTTATCGTCGGCGCGCTGGTGCGCCGCGCGGGCGGGCATGCGCTGCTGATCGGTGCCGCGATGGTGGTGGGGTCCGCCATCGTGTATGCGGCCGGTGCGGCATGGCTGTCGCAGTTCGTCGGCCTGGACCGCGCGATCGAGGCGGGGGTGGTGCCGTTCCTGCTCGGCGATGCGGTAAAGGCGACCTTGGCGACCGCCGTCGTGCTGGCGGTGGGACGCGCGACAAAGGAATAGCGGGCGAGGGGCACCGCCCTTCGACCCTGCCAAGGGCGAGGCCCTTGGAACCCTGGGTTTTTTTGAGGATACGATGGCTGGCCATTCGCAATTCA
>JAKBCB010000032.1 GCA_021808185.1 Pseudomonadota bacterium | reverse complement strand
GACCGGCAGCCACTTGTCCAGCCCGCGCATCAGGTGCGGACTCCAGATGCCCAGTGCCAGCACGTAGGCATCGGCCTGCATCCTGCCCTTGTCGGTATGCACGGCGACCAGCCGCTCGCCCTCCGCCTCCAGCCGCGTGACGGTGGTGCCGGTGAGCACGCTGCCGCCCTTCGCCCGCACCACGCCGGCGAGTGCGCGCGAAAACATCGCGCAATCCCCGGTGCTGTCGGTCTGCGAGTAGATACCGCCGGCGATCTTTTCCTTCATCGGCGCCAGCGCCGGGTCGAGTTGCGCGATCTCGTCCCGCGAGAGAATCCGCTGTGCCTGGCCGAGGTCGCGCAGGATCGCCATGTTGCGCACGCCGCGCTCGAACGTCTCCTGCGAGCGATGGAAGTACAGCAGGCCGGTCTGCAACTCGTCGAACGCGACGCCGCTTTCCGCCACGATCTCGCGCAGCACGGCCTGCGAATAGGTGCACAGGCGGTGCTTGCGCTGCGTGTTCCGGCGGGCGCGCTCGGCGGTGCATTCGCGCAGGAAGCGCAGCGACCAGCGCCAGAAGGCGGGGTCGGCATGGAAGCGGAAGCGCAGCGCCTGATCGTCCCGCCACAACGAGCGCAGCAGGATCTTCGGCGCGCGCGGCGAGGCCCAGGCGAAGGCGTGGCCGGGTGCCACCATGCCGGCATTGGCGAAGCTGGTGCCAAGCGCCACATCCGCCTCGCGCTCGATCAGCGTGACCTCGTGCCCGTCCCGCAGCAACTCATAGGCCGTGGTGACGCCGATCACGCCGCCACCGAGCACCAGGACGCGCATCATCCCCCTCCGGTCGTTTCCACGACGCTAGCCAAGGCGGCGGGGCGTGTCCATGCGGTGCTAGCCGATGGTCATCAGACTCGCATTGCCGCCGGCGGCGGTGGTGTTGACGCTGATCACCCGCTCCCGCAGCAGCCATTCCAGATGATAGTCGGCATCGCCGGTGGCCAGCGCGCCGCGCGCGACGCCGTGGATCGGCACGATTGGCCCGTCGCACCGGGCCAGCACCATCGCCCAGTGGCGCAGCGTGTCGGCATCGCCTTCGAACAGCATCACGTCGCCATCGGCCTCCGCCGCGTCCGGGATCAGGTGCAGATGCGCGCGCACGGCAGCCGGAATGGCGGCGACAAGGTCCGTGGCGTCGGGTGGCGGCAGCACGGCGGCGATGTTGCCGGTGGCAAGTGCCGCACCGATCTGCACGCACATCGCCGCCACGCCGCTGGCAACGCACAGCACGGTGCCGCGCCGCTCCATCATATACGTGTTGCGCTCACCCACCGGGCCGGGAAGTTCCACCGGCGCGGCAAGGGGGCTGCGCTCGGCGTACCGGCGGCAATGCGCCGCGGCATCGGCCAGGCCCCGAGCCTCCACAAACTCCGCCCAGGCTCGCGGCGGCCCGGACGGCACCCGCGCGGCGACCGGCGGGGCAATGGGGCGCGTGGCCAGCAGCCGATGCAGATACAGCGGGCCGCCCGCCTTCGGCCCCGTGCCGGACAGACCGTGCCCACCGAAGGGCTGTACCCCCACGACCGCGCCGATGACGTTGCGGTTGACGTAGATGTTGCCCGCATGGACGCGCTCGGCCAGCCAGCCGATGGTCTCGTCGATGCGCGAATGCACGCCGAACGTCAGGCCGTAGCCGGTGGCGTTGATCTGCTCCAGCAGCGCCGCCAGCCCCTCGCGCCGGTAACGCAGCAGGTGCAGCACCGGCCCGAACACTTCGCGCGACAATTCGGCCACGGATGCGATCTCGATGATGGTCGGCGGCACGAACGTGCCGTGCCGCGTTCCGGCCGGCAGCGGTAACTGGTGAATTATATGGCCGGCACGCCGCATCGCCTCGATATGCGCCAGAATCCCGTCCCGAGCCTCGGCGGTGATGACGGGGCCGATATCCGTCGCCAGCCGGTCCGGATTGCCGATGGCGAGTTCGGCCAGCGCGCCCAACAGCATCTCGCGCACGCGCTCGGCCGCGTCCTCCTGCACGCACAGCACGCGCAGCGCCGAACACCGCTGGCCGGCGCTGTCGAACGCGGAGGCCAGCACGTCCAGCACCACCTGTTCTGGCAGTGCCGAGGAATCGACGATCATCGCGTTCTGGCCGCCGGTCTCCGCGATCAGCGGAATCGGCCGCCCGTCCGGATCGAGCCGCTCGGCCAGCGTGCGCTGGATCAGCCGCGCGACCTCGGTGGAGCCGGTGAACAGCACGCCGCGCACCCGCGCATCGGCCACCAGTCGCGCACCGACCCGGCCGTCGCCGGGCAGCAGGTGCAAGGCCGCGTGCGGCACACCGGCGGCATGGAGCGCGCGCATCGCCTGGGCCGCGATCAGCGGGGTTTCCTCGGCCGGTTTCGCCAGCACCGGATTGCCCGCCGCCAGTGCCGCCGCGACCTGGCCGGTGAAGATCGCCAGCGGGAAGTTCCACGGGCTGATGCAGGCGACGGGGCCGAGCGGCCGGTGCGCCTCGGCGGTCAGCGTCTCCCGGCATTGCGTGGCGTAGTAGCGCAGGAAATCCACCGCCTCGCGCACCTCGCCCAGCGCGTTCGGCAGCGTCTTGCCGGCCTCGCGCACGATCAGGCCGATCAGGCGCGGGCCGGCTTCTTCCAGCAGATCGGCGGCGCGCAGCAGGCAGGCGGCGCGGTCGGCGGGCGGCGTGGCCTGCCACACCGCGCCTTCATTCGCGGCGGCGGCGAGCGCCGCATCCACCTCGGCGGGGCCTGCTTCCACGACCTGCCCCACCACATCCCGCTGGTCCGCCGGGTTGCGCAGCGGGCGCGGTGGCGCATCCGATCCGCCCGAGGGGGCCGCGTGCCAGAGCGTGTCGGTGCCGGCCAGCAGCGCGGCGGACAGCGAAGCCAGCCGCTGCTCGTTGCTGAAGTCGATGCCGGCGGAGTTTTTTCGCGCGGGGCCATGGATCGCGAACGGCAGGGCGATCTTCGCGTGCGGCGCGCCCAGCGGCACCACGGCGGAGGCCAGCGCCACCGGATCGGCGACAAGGTCCGCGACCGGGACTTTCGGATCGGCGATACGGTTGACGAACGAGGTGTTGGCCCCGTTCTCCAGCAGGCGCCGCACGAGGTAGGCCAGCAGCGTTTCATGCGTGCCCACGGGCGCATAGACGCGGCACGGCCGGTCGAGCTTGTCGCGGCCGACGATGTCTTCGTACAGCGGCTCGCCCATTCCGTGCAGGCACTGGAACTCGTACTGCCCGACGTAGAAATTCGCCCCCGCCATTTCGACGATCGCCGCCAGCGTCATCGCGTTGTGGGTGGCGAATTGCGGGAACACCGCGTCCGGCGCGGCCAGCAGGCGCCGGGCGCAGGCAAGGTAGGACACATCCGTGTGGATCTTGCGCGTATAGACGGGGAAGCCTTCCAGGCCATCGACCTGCGCGCGCTTGATCTCGCTGTCCCAGTAAGCACCCTTGACCAGCCGCACCATCAGCCGCCGGTGGCTGCGGCGCGCGAGATCGATGACGAAATCGATCACGTACGGCGCGCGCTTCTGGTACGCCTGCACGACAAACCCAACGCCGTTCCAGCCCGCAAGCTCCGGCGCGAAACACAAGGCTTCGAGCAGGTCGAGCGAGAGTTCCAGCCGGTCGGCCTCCTCCGCGTCGATGTTCAGGCCGATGTCGTAGCGCCGGGCAAGACCGGCGAGCGACAGCAGGCGGGGCAGCAACTCCTCGGTCACACGCTCGGCCTGTGCCCGCGAATAGCGCGGGTGCAGCGCCGACAGCTTGATGGAAATGCCGGGGCCTTCGTAGATGCCGCGCCGCGCCGCCGCCTTGCCGATGGCGTGGATGGACTGTTCATAGGCGGCGAAGTAGCGCGCGGCGTCGGCCTCGGTCGTCGCCGCCTCGCCGAGCATGTCGTAGGAATAGCGGAAGCCGCGCGCTTCCAGGCGCCGGCTGTTGGCCAGCGCCTCGGCGATGGTCTGGCCGCAGACGAACTGCTCGCCCATCAGGCGCATCGCCATGTCCACGCCCTTGCGGATCAGCGGCTCGCCGCCGCGCCCGATCATGCGTGTCAGCGCCTGAGTCAATCCGGTCTCGCTGCTCGTGGCGACGAGCTTGCCGGTGATCATCAGCCCCCAGGCGGCAGCATTGACGAACAGCGACGGGCTGTGGCCGAGATGCGCCTGCCAGTCGCCCACGCTGATCTTGTCGCGGATCAGCGCGTCGCGCGTGGCCCGGTCGGGGATGCGCAACAGCGCCTCCGCGAGGCACATCAGCGCCACGCCCTCCTGGCTGGAGAGCGAAAACTCCTGGATCACGCCCTCGACAATGCCGGCGCGCGGCTTGCGGCGCAGCGCCTCGACCAGTTTCGTCGCCAACGTCTGCGCCTGCGCGGTGGCCGCCGGCGGCTGGCGCGCGGCGGCGAGCAGCACGGGCAGGCACTCCTCCTCCGGCCGGCGGTAGGCTGCGGTGATCGCGGCGCGCAAAACGGTCTGCGGCTGAATGGACTGGGCGAATTCCAGGAACGGCTGCGGGGCGCCGCTCTCGGGCGCCTCCGCCTCACCGGCGTCGTCGGCCGCCGGCAGGCTCAGCACATCCTCGCCGCGCTCGATGCGGTCGAGCAGCGCCACCAGCCCCTGTTTGATGACCCAGTGCGGCGTTCGGCCGATCCGGTCGGATGCGGCGCGCAGGCGCGCGCGCAGGGCTTCGTCCACTTTCAGGCCAAGCGTGGTTGCACCCATATTACCCTCCGGGTTGCACCATTTTGTAGCGACGCCGCACCGGTGGTGCAACCTGCCGATCAGCGCAGGCGGGCCGCAATCAGCCGCGCGGCCATCAAGTCCAGGTGACCGCCGCCCGCGTTCTTGAACAGGGTGATCTCGTCCTGCCCGCCGCGCCCGGCGACCTCGCCGCGCGCCAACTGGAACAGATCGGCCAGCACGTCCGCCTCGCCGATCACCCCGTCGCGCAGCGGTTGGCTGATGTCGCCGGCGTCGCGGAGGGTGAACTCGCGCGTATCGACGAACACGCGCGCCCGCCGCACCGCCGCGTCGTCACTCTCCCGCATCGCCGGGGTGTAGCCGCCCACAAGATCGAGATGCGCGCCCGGCTGCAGCCATTCGCCCCGGATCAGCGGCTCGGTCGAGCCTGTCACGCAGGTGATGACATCGGCCCGCGCGACCGCCGAGGGCAAGTCCTCAACCGCCTCCGCCGCGAGACCATCCGCGCGCAGCATCGCCGCCAGCTTCGCGGCACCGGCGGCGGTGCGGTTCCAGACCAACACGCGCGTCAGTGTCGGCCGCACCGTGCGATGCGCCGCCACCATCCACGGCGCCTGCGCGCCAGCACCGACGACGAGCAGCGTGCGCGCGTCCGTCCGCGCCAGATAGTCGGCCGCGAGTGCCGAGTCGGCCGCCGTCTTGCGCACCGTCAGCGGCGTCGCCTCGATGGTCAGCAGCGGGCGGCCGCTCGACCCGTCGAACAGCACATAGACCGAGGCGATGTTCGGCAGCCCGGCGGCGGCATTGCCGGGAAACATCGTCGCCAACTTGACGCCGAACACTGCCCCGCGCTGCCACGCCGCCATTGCGAGGAACCCGTCGCTCGCGCCCGTCGCGCTCGGTTGTTCCAGCAACAGCCGGCCGAACCCGTCCACTCCCGCACGGTGTCCCTCGCGCAGCGCCTCGATCAGCGAGGGAAGATCGAGCAGCCGCGCGGCGGTGTCGGCATCGACGAGTTTCACGGCACCAGTGCGTCCACCAGCTTCGTGCGCGAAAGCAGGCGCGCGCCCTGCGCGCCAATCACCACCTGCTGCTCCAGCTTGATGCCGTCGGGCCCACCGACCTCGCCGATATAGCTTTCGACCGAGACGCTCATGTTCTCCTCGAACACGCCGTCGTAGCCCCAGTCCTTCCAGTCGGCGACATAGGCGATCGAGGGGTATTCGTCCACGAAGCCGCAGCCGTGGATCATCATCATGTAGCGGTTGGGCACGTACTCTTCCGGCACCGGCCAGCATTTCTCGGCGAACTCGCGAAAGCTGAGACCCGGGCGCAGCAGCGCGGTGTTGTGCAGGATCTGCTGGGTGGCAAGGTCATACAGCCGCCGGTGCCGGTCGGTCGGCGTGCCGCCTGGACAGATCCAGGTCCGGGAAATGTCGGCGAGATAGCCGAACGGCCCGACCAGATCGGTGTCGAAGCCGACGATGTCGCCCGCCTGGATCACGCGGTCGGCGGATTCCTGAAACCACGGATTGGTGCGCGGCCCCGATGACAGCAGACGGCACTCGATCCACTCGCCACCATGCGCGATGTTGGTCTCGTGCAGCAGCGACCAGAGCTGGTTCTCGGTGATTCCAGGCATGAGCGCCTCGCGCATCCGGTCGATGGCGAGGTCGCACACGTCCATCGCCGATTGCAGGCAGGCGATTTCTTCCGCTGATTTCACCATCCGCGCCTGCTCGGCGGCTTCCTGCACGTCGAACAGTTGCACGCCGTGGCTTAGCAGGCGCATGGCACCCAGCGGATCGCAGCGATCCACCGCGAGACGCCGATTGTTGCCGCCGTACTGGCGCAGCAGGCTGTCGATCTCATCCGCCCAGAGATGCGCCTTCTCCTCGGTGCGCGGACCGGCGAGGAAATAGATCCAGGGCGTGCAGGGTCGCACCTCGTCCACGATGGGCGAACCGTCGGTCACATGGCGCGACGAGGTGAACTCGAACAGAATCACCGGGCCGTCGGTGGCGACGAAGGCGTAGCGGCCGGGCGCGTGCGTGGTCCAAACTGCCATGTTGCGCGTGCCGGTGGCGTAGCGGAGGTTCATCGGGTCCGATAGCACAGCACCCGCGTAATCGCGCTTGCGTAACTCCGCGCGCAGGCGTTCCAGGCGATAGCCGAAAAGCGCCTTCTGATCGATTTGCTTCCCGCGCGCCAGAATATCGGCATCGATCGGCACGGCCTGGCGCGGCGCCTGCGGCACAACGGGCACGGCCATGTTGAGAATGCGGCTGCCGTGATCAGGCATGCGGCCCTCCTGTCAAGATGCGTGGCGGAACACCGGTTCGCTCTGCCGCAGCCGTTCCAGCGGGATATGGCAGTGAATCACATGGTCGTTGCCCGCATCGCGCGCCGGCGGCGGCGTGTCGTCGCACACGGCACCCAGCTTGCGCGGGCAACGCGTGGCGAAGCGGCAGCCGGGCGGCACGTTCAGCGGGCTCGGGATTTCGCCTTCCAGGCGGATGCGCGTGGTGCGCAGGCTCGGGTCCGGCACCGGCACGGCGGAGAGCAGGGCCTCGGTGTACGGGTGATACGGCGGGTCGAACAGCGCCGCGACCGGCCCGCTCTCCATCACCTGCCCGAGATACATCACCACCACTTCGTCGGCGAGGTAGCGCACCAGCCCGAGATCGTGGCTGATGAAAACGAGTGTCGTGCCGTGTTCGGCCTGAATGCGCAGCAGCAGATTGATGACAGCCGCCTGCACGGAAACATCGAGCGCCGAGACCGGTTCGTCGGCCACCAGCAACTCCGGGTTGCCGGCAAAGGCGCGCGCGATGGCGATGCGCTGCTTCTGCCCACCGGACAATTGGCGCGGCAGCGCGTGGCGCAGCGACGCAGGCAGCCGCACCATGTCGAGCAGGGCAGCCACGCGGGCATCCACATCCTTGCGCTCGCGCGCGATGCCGAACTTGCGCAACGCCCGCGCCAGCGGCCAGCCGACCGGATGCGAAGGGTTCAGCGTGCCGTCCGGATTCTGGAACACCATTTGTACGGCGGCGACTTTCGCCGCCGTCCGCTTGCGCACCGGCTTGCCCGCCACATCGTCACCGAGCACATCCAGCCGGCCGCTGGTCGCGGCATCCAGCCCCGCGAGCACCTTGGCGAAGGTGGATTTGCCGGACCCGGATTCGCCGACAATCGCCAGCACGTGGCCACGCTTGGCGACAAACGAGAGCCGGTCGTTCGCCAGCAGCCGCCGCTTGCCGACCGGGAACATCCGGCTGACCTCGTCGGCGCGCATGACAATCTCGGCACGCTCCTGCGCGATCGGCGCAACGGTGGCGCTTGCGGGCGTGGCGGCCGGCGCCTCAACCTCTGCCCAGCGCGCGCAGCGCACCAGATGTCCGCCGGACACCGCCTCCATCGGCACCGGCGCCGCATCGCACACACCCGGTTGCGCGAGCGCGCAGCGGGTGAGGAAGCCGCATGACTCCGGCGCACGTCCGGCCGACGGCACCACGCCGGGAATGGAAACCAGCGGATGCGTATGCTTGTCCGCCCCCGGCCGGGGCAGCGAACCGAGCAGGCCGCGCGTGTAGGGGTGGCGCGGTGTCGCGAACAGTGCCGCCGCCGGCGCGTCCTCGACCAGCTTTCCTGCATACATCACACCGATGCGGTCGCAGACCTGCGCGATCACGCCGAGATTGTGCGAGATATAGAATAGCGCCGTGCCGTATTTCTCACGCAGCTCGTTGAGCAGATCGAGCACCGCCGCTTCCACCGTCACGTCCAGCCCGGTGGTCGGCTCGTCCAGCAGCAGCAGCGACGGATTGGCGAGCAGCGCCATCGCGATCACCACGCGCTGCTTCTGCCCGCCCGAGAGCTGATGCGGATAGCGGCGCATCACGCTATCCGGGTCGGGCAGATGCACGTCCGCCAAAACCCGCTCGGCGCGCGTCCGTGCCTCCGCCGTGCTGGCGCCGCCATGCGCGATGGGCACCTCCATCAGTTGCTGCCCGATCGTCATGGACGGGTTCAGCGCCGTCGCCGGCTCCTGATAGACGATGGCGATGCGCCCACCGCGGATCTTGCGCCACTCCTCGGCGCTCGCGCGCGCCAGGTCGCGGCCTTCGAACAGAATCTCGCCACCGGCAACACGGCCGTTGCGGCCCATGTAGCCCATGATCGCCATGATCAGCGTGGACTTGCCGCAGCCGGACTCGCCGACAAGACCGAAGCTTTCGCCTTGCGCGATATCGAGCGAAAACTCCGGGATCGCGGCAACGGTGCCGCGCGCGGTGGTGTATTCGACGCGCAGGTTGCGGATGGACAGCAGCGACATGCGGCTCAGTCCGCCTGCGAGAGTTCGGTGATCCCGTCGGCCAGCAAGTTGAACCCCAGGATCAGGCTGACCAGCGCCAGCGTCGGGTACAACGACATGTGCGGGAATACCGTGATCATCGAGGTCGCCTGCTTGACCATACCGCCCCAGTCCGGGTTGGGTGGAGGCAGGCCAAGCCCCAGGAAGCCGAGCGTGCCGATGGTGATCGTCGTGTAGCCGAGCCGCAGACAGAAATCGGTGATCAGCGGGCCGCGACAATTCGGCAGCAGTTCCACCAGCATCACGAACACGTCGCTCTCGCGCCGCAGATAGGCGGCCGCGACGAACTCCTGGTGCATCAGCGACAGCACCAGTCCGCGCACGATGCGCGCGATGCCGGGGGCCGAGGCCAGCACCACGGCGACGACGATGTTCAGTGCCGAGGGGCCGATATTGGCGATCAGGATCACATACAGCACGACGACGGGGAACGAGAGGATCACGTCGGCGGCGCGCGAGATCGCGGCATCCACCCAGCCGCGATAGTAGCCGGCCAGCAGGCCCATCGCGCAGCCGACGGTGTAGGCCACGATCACCGCGAGCGGCGCGACCGCCAGCACCGTCCGTCCGCCCCAGATGATCCGGGAGAGCAGATCGCGGCCCAGCGGATCGACACCCAGCCAATGCCTGGCCGAGCTTCCCGGATGGCCCATCGCCATGTAGTCCTGCGCGTTGGGCGCGGCCAGCGGCAGCAGCGGGGCGGCCAGCGCCAGCACGATCCAGAACAGCACGATGCCGAGTCCGACCATCGCCACGGGCGAACTCGGCAGCCGCCGCCACAGGCTCGGTGTGGCGCGTCCGGCGGATTCGGTGGCGGTGGGTGCGGACATCAGCGTCGCGCCTGCGGATCGAGCACGCGATAGCCGACATCGCTGAGCAGTTGCGTGGAGGTGGCGACGAACAGCGCGATCAGTGTCGCCGCCTCGATCAGCGAGACATCGCCGAACAGCGAGGCATCCAGCAACATGCGTCCGAAGCCGGGATAGGCGAACACCAGTTCCGTCACCACCACGCCGCCGATCAGCCAGTTGATTTGCAACAGGATCACGGTGAACGGCGCGATCAACGCATTGCGCAGCGCGTGGCGCAGGATCACCCGATGGCGCGGCAGCCCCTTCAGCACAGCGGTGCGCACGTAAGGCTTCGCCATGACCTCGGCCATCGAGGTGCGCACCATGCGCGCCACGTAACCGGCGTCGTAGATCGCCAGCACCGCGACCGGCAGCACGAGTTGTTGCGCGATGCTCCAGCCGGAATGCGAATCGAGCGGGCTGGTGCCCGGCAGGATGTGCAGCCAGACGACGAAGATCGCGACGAGCAGCACGCCCAATGCGAATTCCGGGATCGATGTCATCACGATGGAGACGGTGGACAGCGCCCGGTCCAGCACGCTGCCGGCGTTCATCCCTGCGAGCACGCCCAGCACCAGCGACAACGGCACGATCACGGCGAACGCGAGGCCGGCGAGCAGCGCGGTGTTGCCCAGCCGGTCCCACAGCACGTCGTTCACCGGCGCTTTGTACATCGTCGAATAGCCGAAATTGCCGAAATAGCGGTCACCGCGGGGATCCTTGAAGTCGAGCTTCAAGGCCGGGTCCTGCAACGGGTCCGCCACCGTGCCGGTCAGCACGCCCAGCCAGCGGACGTAGCGCACCATCAGCGGGTCGTTCAGGTGCAGCTTCTCGTAGAGCAGATCGACCTGCGATTGCAGCGCGAAGGCGCCGAGCGTCTTGCGCGCGACATTGCCCGGCGAAAACTCCGTCACGACGAACACGAGGAACGATGCGACCAGCAGCGTGAGCAGCATCTCCACCGCGCGGCGCAGGATGTAGCGGATCATGGTGCCCTAACGTCGGCCCCCTCCCACGCTGGGAGGGGGCGTGTTGCCTTCAACTCTCGCGCAGCCTTATGCGCCGAGTGCGAACTTGTCGCCGAAGAAGTAGTTGCTCGGGTGGATCGTCACGCCCGTCACCTTCTTGTCGTAGAAGGTGAAGTTGTTGCGCCACAGCGGCTGCGCGATCGGCCCGTCCTCGTGCATGATCTCCTCGATGCGGAACATCAGATCACGGCGCTTGCTGATATCCAGCGTGCCCTCGACCTTGGCCAGCACCTCGTCGAGTTCCTTGTTCGAATAGCTGCTCTCGTTCCAGGGAACCCCGGTGCGATAGCCGAGCGCGATCAGCATCGAGCCAAGCGGGCGATGGTACCAGATGGTGGCGCCGAACGGCACCTTGGTCCACACGTCCCAGTATTCGGCGCCGGGCATCACGTTCAGCTTGATATTGGCACCGATGTCCTTCCACTGCTCCACCGCCGCCTGTGCCTGCGCCACGATCCAGGGCAGGTCGTTCGGCACGTACAGCGTGCTCTCGATACCGTTCGGATAACCGGCCTCGGCGAGCAACTTCTTCGCGGCCGCCACGTCGCGCCCCAGCGGCTTGATCGGCTTGTAATCCGGGTGCGCGGGCGAAACATGCACGTGATCACCCGGCACGCCCAGGCCGCGCAAAGCGATCTGCACGATGGCCGCGGAGTCCAGCCCGAGCTTCATTGCCTTGCGCACGCGCGGGTCGTTGAACGGCTTCTCCGTGACCTTCATGCGCATCACCGCGGTCTCGGCGGTCGGCACGCTGTAGATCTGCAAATTCGGCATCGCCTTCAGCGCGTCGTATTGCACCGGATCGGCGAAGATCAAGCCATGGATCTGCTGCGAGGCAAGCGCCGCGATCGCCGCCGCCGGATCGTCGCCTGTATCGACGAACTCGATGGCGTCGAGATTGGCCGCCTGGCCCCAGTAGCTTTTCACCTTCTTGACCACGGCGAGCTTGCCGGTATCGGCCACCGTCAGCTCGAACGGGCCGGTTCCCTGCGCGCCCGGCGCGAACACGCCGCCGTCGCCGGGGTACAGCATCGCCGCCGGGTAGTGGAACAGATGCTCCGGCACGGCGATCTGCGGGGCGGCGCAGTTCAGGCGCACCGTGTGGGCATCCACCTTCTCGATCGCGTTGGCGTCCCACAGTTCCGTGGTGGGCTTGCCATCCTTGCCCGTCACGTCCTTCAGCAGATAGCCCTTGACCAATCCGACAAAGGAGGAGCCGACGGACGCATCGGTCAGCCGCTTGAGGTTCCACATCACGTCGTCGGCGGTGAAATCCTGGCCGTTGCGCCACTTGACGCCCTTGCGCACGTTCAGGGTCCAGGTCTTCAGGTCGTCCGAGACCTTCCAGCCTTCCAGCAGGTAGGGGTGCGTCACGTTCTCGCTGTCGGTGAGGGTCAGGTACTCGCACACCTGCCGCGAAACGTTGCTGTCGTAGCCGCCCCAGGAATAGGTGTGCGGGCTTTTCAGGTCCTTCACGCGGGTGCCGACGCGCAGCGTACCGCCCTGCGGCAGGCTCGCGGCCCGGGCGCTGGCCACCGGGCTGATGCCGGCCAGTTTCATCGCCACTGGCGCCGCCAGCCCGAGCAGCGCCGCATAGCGCACGAATTCGCGCCGGTGGAGCTTGCCCTCCGCCATCTGCCTGCCGAGCAGGTCGATCAGCGGTCCGCGTGTCTCATCGGTCATTGCGAAAACTCCCCCGTTGTCATTCATCCGCTGACGCCGGCGCGCCACGTGCCACCCCGTCCTCCGGGGCTCTGCGATGCTCGCAGATCCGTCATGCGCACACATTCGGAGCGGCGGTTGCAACTCGTCAAGATGCCGCGTCGGCATTCGTGTCGTCATGCGGAATGAATGAGCAAAAATTATCGATTTCTGACGCGATGCTTGAGAAATCTACGAATAAGCATAACCTGTCCGCATGCATCGTTTGCGCCGAAGCCTGCCATCCCTGACCGCCCTGCTCGCGTTCGACGCGGCGGCACGCGCGGGCAGCTTTACCCGCGCGGCGATGGACCTCGGCGTCACACAGGCCGCTGTCAGCCGGCAGATCCAGGCGCTGGAGGCCGATCTCGGCTTTCCGCTGTTCCATCGCCAGCATCGCCGCATCGACCTGACCGAGCGCGGGCGCGTGCTGGCGGCCTCGGTGGCGCAGGGCTTCACCCAGATCGCCGAGACGGCGGAGACCCTGACGCGCGACAGTCCGCGCGACGAACTGGCCATCGGCGCCACGCTGGCCTTCTCGCATTTCTGGCTGCTGCCACGCATCTCGGACTTCCGCGCCCGCCATCCCGGCTTCAAGCTGCGCATCCTGACGCAGGATGCGAGCTTCGACCTGCAACGCGACCCGGTGGACGTGGCGTTCCGCTACGGCGCCGGCACCTGGGCGGACGGGCGCGGCATCAAGCTGTTCGGCGACGAGGTGGTGCCGGTGGCAAGCCCCGCCTTCCTCGCCGCGCATGGCGTGCCCCGCACCATCGAGGCGCTGGCCGAGGCCCCCCTGATCGCCTTCGAGGTGACGGACCCGAGTTGGCTCGGCTGGGACGAGTTCATGCGCTCGTTCGACTGCCATGTAGAGCGGCGCAACATCGCGCTGCGCTGCAACACCTATGTGGACGCCATTTCCGCCGCCCTCGCGGGCCACGGCATCGCCTTCGGCTGGACCCGGCTGCTGGAGGATCTGCTGGCGCGCAACCAGCTCGTGCGCGTGACGGACAAGCGGCTGCCGGTGCCGTACGGCTATTTCGTCCTGGCGTCCGCGCGCGGGCGCACCAGCAACGCGGCACAGGTGTTTCTCGATTGGGTGCGCGAGACGGCGGCCGACGTGGTCCGGCGCTCCGAGCTACCGGCATAGCCGGCTACAGCATCGCGAGCGGCAGCTTCCGGCGTGGCGGCGGGAAGGCGGCGTCGATGGCGGCCATATCCGCTTCCGTCAGTCGCAGCCCGGCGGCGGCGGCGTTGTCGCGCACATGCGCGGCCTCGCCGGCCTTGGGGATCGCGATCACCCCCGGCTGGCGCAGCGCCCAGGCGATGGCGATTTGCGCGGGTGTGGCGCCATGCCGCCGCGCCGCGGCCAGCAACGCGGGCGCCCGCAGCAGCCCGCCGGCCTGCCCGACCGGCGAATACGCCATCACCGGCATGGCGTGGCGCGCGCACCAGGGCAGCAGGTCGAACTCGATGCCGCGCTCCTCCGGGTTATACAGCACCTGGTTGGTGGCGCACGCGGCGCCGCCCGGCACACCGCGCAGGTCCTCCATCTCGTCGGTGTCGAGGTTGGAGACGCCCCAGGCGGCGATCTTGCCCGCCGCCAGCAGATCCGCGAACCCCGCCACCGTCTCGGCAAGCGGCACCCGGCCGCGCCAGTGCAGCAGATACAGGTCGATGCGATCGATGCGCATCCGCCGCAGGCTGCGCTCGCACGCTGCCGCCACACCTTTGCGGCTGGCGTTGTGCGGATAGACTTTCGAGACGATGAACGCCCGATCCCGCTGCCCGGCGACGGCATCGCCCACGACCTCCTCGGCGCCGCCCTCGCCATACATTTCCGCCGTGTCGATCAGCGTCATGCCGAGATCGAGCCCCAGCCGCAGCGCATCCGCCTCCGCCGCCCGCGCGCGATGCCCCTCGCCCATCCGCCAGGTGCCCTGGCCGAGCGCCGCGACCTCGGTCCCGTCCGGCAGCCGCACGGTGCGCATCGAGGGCCTCCCTACTCCGCCGCCGCCTCGGCCGCGCGCAGCACGCGCAGGAAATTGCCGCCCCACAGCGCCGCCAGCTCTGCCGCGCCATAGCCGCGCCGCGCCAGCTCCGCCGTGATCCCGGGGCTCTCGGCGGCGTCGTGCCAGCCGGAAAACCCGCCGCCGCCGTCGAAA
>JAKBCB010000541.1 GCA_021808185.1 Pseudomonadota bacterium | reverse complement strand
CGGCGCGTGCCGCATCTCGATGGTGATGAAGATCACTTTATACAGCGAGAAGAAGATCGGGATCTGGATCACCATCGGCAGGCAGCCGCTGGCCGGGTTGATCTTCTCCGCCTTGTAGATCGCCATGGTCTGCTGCTGGATCTTGGCGGGATCGTCCTTGTACTGCTCCCGCACCGCCTGTAGCTTCGGCCCGAGCAGCTTCATCTTGCTCATCGAGCGGTAGGAATAGTTCGCCAGCGGGAAGAACAGCGCCTTGACGATGATGGTGAACGCCAGGATCGCCAGCCCGAAATTGCCCAGCACGCCGTACAGGAAGTCCAGCGCCGTGTAGAACGGCCGCGTGATGAACTCGAACCAGCCCCAGTCCACCGCCTTGTAGAAGTGCGAGATGCCGTCCGCCGCCTCGTAGCGTTCCAGCAGCCGCACTTCCTTGGCGCCGACGAAGGCCGAGTCGGTATGCGTCATCTCGCCATGCGCCGGCACCGCGATGCCCTTGGCCGAGACGAAATCCACCTGGAACGCGCCCGTTCCACCGGGGATCGAGCGGTAGGTGGTGGTCACGTCCTCCTTCTGGTCGGCGATCACCGCACTCAGCCAGTATTTGTCGGTGAAGCCGGCCCAGCCGCCCTGGGCGGTGCCGGTGTAGGCGACGCCGTCGTGCTTCTCGCCCTCCGACTTGGCCGAGGAATAGGTCACGTCGTGCAGGCTGTTGTCTTCCCAGCCGACGAAGCCCTCGTGCAGCACGCTGTAGCCGCCGGTGGTCGGCGTGTAGTCGCGCCGCACCCGCGCCCACGGCCGCAGCGCCACGGCCGTCCCGGTCGCGTTCTTCACGCGCTGGGTGACGGTGAACATGTAGTTGTCGTCGATCGCGAGTCCGATCTCGAAGGTCAGGCCCGCGCCGTTGTCCCAGGACAGCGTCACCGGCTTGCCCGTGGCCAGCGTGTCGGCCGAGGCGGTCCACAGCGTCGCGTTGTCCGGCACCTTCACATCGCCGTCCGGCGTCCAGCCGAACTGGATGTAGGACGGCGTGGCCGAGGGTTTCGGTTCCAGCAGGCGGACCAGCGGAGAGTTCTTGTCGATGGTCTCGCGGTAGTCGTTCAGCACCACGTCGTCCAGGCGCGCGCCGAGGAGCGCGATGCTGCCGCCGACGCGCGGGGCGCTGATCTTGATGCGCGGAATGTCGCGCGCCGCCTCGATGGCGGCGGTGTCGCCGGCGCCGGGGGCCTTGCCGGGCATGGCCGCCTCGCCGGCGGCGGGCGTGGCCGGCTGCGTCGCCTGCGTCGTGATCGCCGGCGGCGGCGCCTTGTGGCGCGGCGGCAGCACGAACTGGAACACGGCGAGGATCACGACGGAAATCGCGATCGCGATGAAAAGGCGCTTCTGGTCCATCAGGATGCCGTCCGGGATTGCCGCGCCTCGGAGGGCGGACGCTGTTGGGTCGGGGTATCGGCCGGGGGCACCGGGTCGTAGCCGCCCGGTGTCCACGGGTTGCAGCGGAGCACGCGCCATGCCGCCAGCGCCGCGCCGCGCCCGGCGCCATGCGCGCGCAGCGCCTCGATGGCGTAGCAGCTGCAACTCGGCTCGAAGCGGCAATTCGCGCCGATGAACGGGCGCAGCGTGTACTGGTAGGTGCGCACGGCGCCGACCAGCACGGCGGCGGCCGGGCTCATGCCGGGGCGTCCGGCAGGCTCACGCCGGTCTTTTCCAACGCGCGGCGAACATCGCGCATCAGGTCGGCGAAGGGCCGCTTGCGGGTGCTGTCGCGCCCGATCAGCACCAGATCGACGCCGGCCACGTTCTGCCCGCGCAGCACCAGCCGCGCCGCTTCCTTCAGCCGCCGGCGGGTGCGGTTGCGCACCACGGCGTTGCCGACCTTCTTGGTCACGGTGAACCCCACGCGCGCCGGCCCCGAATCGTCACGGGCCAGCGCCTGCATCACGACGCCGGACACCGGCGCCTTGCGTCCCTTCGCGGCGACGCGAAGAAAATCGGCCCGGCGCTTCAATCGCTCCGGCACCGGATGCGTGCCGCCCGGATGGGTACCAGGCTGGGACATGCGGCGTGACCTCGAACTTGCGCCAGCGGCCGGCGACCGGGCGCGCCCGCGCGCCCGTCAGGCGGACAGTTTCTTGCGGCCCTTGGCGCGGCGGTTGGCCAGCACCTTGCGGCCGCCGACCGTCTCCATGCGGGCACGGAAGCCGTGACGGCGCTTGCGAACGAGCTTCGACGGTTGATAGGTGCGCTTCACGACACTCTCCAGTGGACAGGATGTGGCCCGGAGCCGATGCTCCCCGGCCCGAGGCAACACGCCCGCGACGACAAAACAGGTACGAAGCAGGGCCGTTCACCGGCCCCGCCACAGGCGGCGGCTTATAGGGGCCGGCCGGAGGCGGCGTCAACCGCCCCCATCCGAGGGGGTCATCATGAACATTAATATTATGCGCCGGCGCCGCCGAGGCTGGTAATTTCCCCGCGATGACGAGCACCGCGCGCCCCTGGCTGTTGCTCCCCCTCGCGGTCGCCATGGCGGCCGCGCTGGCGTTCGCATGGCACAACGATGTCGGCTGGAGCACGCTGGCCGCGCACCGGACGGCGCTGCATCGCTGGGTCGCGGCGGCGCCGCTGGCAGCGGGCGCCCTGTATATGTCGGCCTATGTCGCCTGCGTGGTGCTGTCGCTGCCGCTCAGCGCGCTGTTCACCCTGGCCGGCGGAATGCTGTTTGGCGCCGTGTTCGGCACGGCGCTTGCCGTGGTGTCGTCCAGCGGCGGC
>JAKBCB010000540.1 GCA_021808185.1 Pseudomonadota bacterium | reverse complement strand
TCTCCTCGACATCGTGCCCGAGGCGCGCCAGCACGGCGGCGGTGTTGCGCACCGCCGCCACCGCCTCGGCGTCGATCGGGCCGCCGCCCGGCGGTGTTACGGTGAAGCCCACACGCAGCTTCTCCGGCGCGCGCTGGGCCAGCGTGCTCCAGCGTTCGGCGGGCATCGGCGGCGTGTAGGGGTCGCCCGGCAGGGCGCCGGCCATCACGTCCAGATACGCCGCCGTGTCGCGCACGGTGCGGCTGACGCAGAAGAAATACGCGCCGCCGTACCAGTAGTCGCCGAACGGCGCGATGGTGATGCGCCCGCGCGAGGGTTTCAGCCCGACCACGCCGCAGTTCGACGCCGGCACCCGGATCGAGCCAGCGCCATCGCTTGCCTCGGCCAGCGGCACCATGCGCGAGGCCACCGCCGCCGCGGCACCGCCGGAGGAGCCGCCGGCGGTGACATCGGCGCGCCAGGGATTGTGCGTGACGCCGTACAGCTTCGGCTCGGTGGAGATCGACCAGCCGTTTTCCGGCGCGTTGGATTTGCCGACGAGCACGAAGCCCGCCGCCTTGGTACGCTTCGCGGCCTCGGAATCGATCGGCGAGACCAGGTTCTTCATCCACGCGCACGAGTTGGTCAGCGGCGCGCCCGCCCACATCGAGGCGAGTTCCTTGAGCAGATACGGCACGCCGGCGAACTCCGCGTCCGCCGGCACGCCCGGCAGTTGCGCGCGCGCCATGTCGTACAGCTTGTGGATCACCGCGTTGAGTTGCGGGTTCACCCGATCGATCACCGTGATCGCGGCTTCGAGCAGCTCGGACGCCGTGACATCCTTGGCGCGCACCGCCGCGCCGAGGGCCACCGCGTCGGCTTCGGTGTAGAGGCGGACAATATCGTCGGTGATGCTGGCCATTGTGTTTCCCCCCGTTTTCGCGGCCTTGCCGCGCGCTCAGAATTGCGCTGCGAGTGCTGCCACGTCCACCTGGGCGAAGTCGGGCGGCAGCACGTAGCCCTGCGCGTCGGACTTGACCTGGGCGGCGGTGAAATCGTTCGCGGTGGCGATCAGGTCGTTGCTGACGACATCGGCGGGCTTGATCGGCAGGCTGATCTGGCCCGCCTGTCGCGCCGCCGCGAACAGCGCCGCCCACTGGTCGGTGTCGTGCCAGCCCCAGCCCTTGCGCTTGTCCATGTCGCCGCGAAATCCGGCGGCGATTTGCAGCAGCGCCGCCGTGGCCACCGGCGGGGGCAGCAGCGTCGCCAGATCCGGCGTCGCTTGCGTGGCGATATGCGCCGCCGCGCGCGGGTTGGCCTCGGCGAAGGCCATGCCCATCGCCCAGCCGCGCAGATACCGCCCCAACAGATCGCGCCGTGCCGGATCGGCGAGGTCGCTCGCGCGGGCGAGCAGGCTCGTGCCAGGAAAATGGGTGGTGGCGCGGGCGGGAAGATAGTCGAACGCGAACCCCTGGGCCTGCCATTGGGCCGGCAGACCGTCCCAGGCGAGCGCCGCGTCGCCCTTGCCCTGCGCCAGCGCCTGTCCCCAGTCCGGGCCGGCCTCGGCATAGGTGACGGTGCGCGGCTCCATCTCCGCCGCCGCGAGCCAAGTGTCGCAGTACAGTTTTCGGGCTGCGTGGTCGAGCAGCAGCGTCTTGCCGGTCAGGCCGCGCAGGCCGCTGCCGGCCTCGCCCTTGCGGAACGCAACGGACAGCGGATCGGTGGCCCCGATCTGCCAGACCGAAACGAGGCGCATACCCTGCTCCAGCCCCATGGCGAACAGCACCGGCGCGGGGGAGCCGAGATCGGCAAGGCCGCGATCGACGAGCCTGGCGCCGCCGGTGGGGTCCGTGGCACCGGGGTCGAGCGGCGCCGCGATGTCGCTGAAGTAGCCGAGCTTGCGCGCCACCCAGTACGGGTAGTCGGCGAGCGCCCTGGCGCCCGCGCGCGGCGAGACCAGCCGGACTTGCCCCGCGTCCGCCCGGGCCGCGTGCGGGAGGGGCAGCAGCGCCACCCCCGCGCCCGTGACGGCAAGCAGGCGGCGGCGGCCGAAGGGCAGGGGAAGGGGCATCGGCGGGTCTCTCCGTGGCGGCGCCGGCTGGCCGGCGGTGGCCGCGCGGAACGGCCGTGCTAAAGTCGCGGTCATGGGGGAACAGCAATGAACAAGCCGCTTCGCGTCCTGGTCGTGGGCCTTGGCAACATGGGCGCGTCGCACGCCCGAGCCTATCACAAGCTCGACGGTTTCGAACTGGCCGGGCTGTGCGCGCGCGGGATCGCGGCGCGCACCGATCTGCCGGCGGCGTGGGCGGGCATCCCGCGCTTCGCCGACTATGCGCAGGCGCTGGCGGCGGTGAAGCCGGATGTTGTGTCGATCAACAGTTGGGCCGACACGCACGCCTCGTTCGCCATCAGCGCGATCGAGGCGGGTGCCCATGTGTTCGTGGAAAAGCCGCTGGCCGAGACGGTGGAAGCGGCACAGGCGGTGGTGGACGCGGCGGTGGCGCACAAGCGCAAGCTCGTCGTCGGCTACATCCTGCGGGTGCATCCGTCGTGGACGAAGTTCGTCGAGATCGCGCGCACCCTGGGCAAGCCGCTGGTGATGCGGATGAACCTCAATCAGCAGTCGATCGGCCCGGCCTGGACCTGGCACCGCAACCTGATGGCGAACCTGACTCCGCTGGTCGATTGCGGCGTGCACTACGTCGATGTGATGTGCCAGATGACGCAAAGCCGCCCCGTGCGGGTGCACGGCATCGGCGCGCATCTGTCCAACGAGGTGAAGGTGGACAATTACGGCCACCTCCATGTCGAG
>JAKBCB010000539.1 GCA_021808185.1 Pseudomonadota bacterium | reverse complement strand
ATCGCGGGCGTCGTGCTGTTTCAGGCCTGGGGCGTGGACAGCATGGCGTGGTTCGAACCCGGTGCGCTCGGCGGGCGCATCATCTCCGGCCTGATAACCATCTCGATCACGGTGGTCGCGGCGGTGCTGACCTGGGAGCTGTCCAACGCCGCCGTGCAGCGGCGGCTCAGCGAGGTGTCCAAGGACCAGCGCGGCGCCCGCTCGGCGCGGCTGCTGACGCTGTTGCCGATGTTTCGCACGGTGCTGATGGTGACGATCTGCCTCGTCGCGGGGCTGATCGTGCTCAGCGAGATCGGCGTCAACATCGCCCCGCTGCTCGCCGGTGCCGGCGTGGTCGGCCTGGCCATCGGCTTCGGCTCGCAGAAACTGGTGCAGGACATCATCACCGGCCTGTTCCTGCTGCTGGAGAACGCGATGCAGGTCGGCGACGTGGTAACGCTCGGCGGCCTGTCCGGCTCGGTCGAAAATCTGTCGATCCGCACCATCCGCCTGCGCGCGCTGGACGGCTCGGTCCATATCGTCCCATTCAGCGCGGTGACGACAGTCACCAACATGACGCGCGACTACGGCTACGCCGTGCTCAATGTCGGCGTGGGACTGAGCGAGGAGCCGGACCACATCGCAAGCGTCGTCCGCGAGGTGTCGCGCAAGATGCGCGCCGAGCCGCGCTGGGCGAACGCCATCCGCGACGACATCGAGGTGCTGGGCATCGACCGCTTCGTCGATCTGGCGTACATCATGCAGGTCCGTATCATGACCCTGCCCGGCCAGCGCTGGGCGGTGGCGCGGGAGTTGAACGAGCGGATCAAGGAACGCTTCGACGAACTGGCGATCGATAGCCCGATCACCAGCACGAAGGTTCTCGGCACGCGGGACGCGCCGGTGGTACACCCGTTCACGCCGACGACGACGGGAACGGCCGCAGGGTAGGGGACCCTACGCCCCCACCTTCGTCTCGATCACCTCGATGATCCGCGCCGCCAGATCCACCCCGTCGAAGCGGCCGACTTCCTGGATGCCGGTGGGCGAGGTGACGTTGATCTCGGTCAGCCAGTCGCCGATCACGTCAATGCCGACGAAGATCAGCCCCTGCGCCTTCAGCAGCGGCCCGATCGCCGCGCAGATCTCGCGGTCGCGTGCCGTCAGGCCCGAGCGTTCCGGCCGTCCGCCCACATGCATGTTGCTGCGCGCCTCGCCCGCCGCCGGGACGCGGTTGATGGCGCCGGCCGGCTCGCCGTCGATCAGGATGATGCGCTTGTCGCCCTGGCGCACCGCCGGCTCGTAACGCTGGATCATCAGCGGCTCGCGCGAGCGGGCGAAATGCATCTCCAGCAGCGCGTTCAGATTCGGGTCGTCGTGGCGGATCAGGAACACCCCGGCGCCGCCGTTGCCGAACAGCGGCTTGACCACGATGTCCTTATGGATGGCGCGAAAGCCCCGGATCGCGTCCACGTCCCATGTCACCATCGTCGGCGGCATCAGCTCCGGGAAATGCGTCACCAGCAGCTTTTCCGGCGCGTTGCGCACCGAGGCCGGGTGGTTCACCACCAGCGGCCCACCGCGCCCGTCATCACGATGGATATGCTCCAGCATGTGGGTGGCGGTGATGTAGGCCATGTCGAACGGCGGGTCCTGGCGCATCAGGATCGCGTCCATGCCACCGAGATCGAGGATCTGCGGCGGGCCGAACGAAAAATGGTTGCCGCGTTCGCGCCGCACCGTCACCGGCCGCGCCATCGCGCGCAGCCGCTGCTCGCGATGGGCGCCTTCCTTCAGCACGCCCTCGGTCAGCGACAAATGCCGCACCTCGTAGTGCCACAGCGCGTGCCCGCGCGTCTGGGCGGCGAGCATGAGGGCGAACGTCGAGTCCGCGTCGATGTTGATGGTCTCGATCGGGTCCATCTGGACGGCGATTTTCAGCGGACGCGCCATCTTGAGGCTCCATGCTGCGACAGGCAGGCAATGGCGCATCCACGGGGCAGCGGCAAGGGGGCGGGGCGCCTGGGTAACGTCACGTCGCCTCCTCCTCCGCCGGTGGGCCGGTCCGCATCGTGTCGTAGCGCCGTCGCGCCTCGGTGATGGCGGCGAAATTCTGCTCCGCCCAGCCGATCAGCCCGGCGAGCGGATGCAGGACCGACCGGCCGAGCGGCGACAGGCGGTATTCGACGCTGGGCGGCTTGGTCGGGAACACATGGCGCGTGGCCAGCCCGTCCCGCTCCAGGTCGCGCAACGTCTGCGTGAGCATCCTTTTGGAGATATCGGGCATGATCCGGTGCAGTTCGCTGAAGCGTCGCGGCCGGGCGGCCAGGGCCGCAAGCGTCAGCGTCGTCCATTTGTCGCCGATGCGGTCGAGCACGTTGCGCACCGGGCAGGCGCCGGCATCGAAGCCGGCGGTCTGCCAGTCGCCGAAGCTGGTGGAAAGCGGAGCATCGTCGGACACGGCCGGTTCCCTCCATGTGACCTGAGCACGAAAACCTGCCTCCTTACATCGCGCCCCTTAAGTCTCCATACAAGACCTAGTCTTAATTTGAGACCCTAAAGGAGCCCGCGATGGTCCCGAACCAGCCGAACCTTCTCGTCACCGGCGCCAGCGGCCAGCTTGGCCAGCTTGTCCTCGCCGAGTTGCTGGCCCGCGTGCCGGCCGCCCAGATCGCCGCGACCGTGCGCACGCCGCAGGCCGCGTCGCGCCTTGCCGCCCTCGGCGTCGCGGCCCGGCTCGCCGACTACGACCGGCCCGAAAGCTTCGCCGCCGCCCTGGCCGGTATCGAGCGCGTGCTGCTGATCTCCTCCAACGCC
>JAKBCB010000031.1 GCA_021808185.1 Pseudomonadota bacterium | reverse complement strand
ACGCGCCCAGCCAGCGGCAGTTGCGCGTGGCGGAGGAAATCCGCCACGTGCTCGCCGGCATTTTCTCGCGCGGGGAAATCCGCGACCCGGCCCTGGCGGACGTGCTGATCACGGTGACGGAGGTGCGGGTCAGTCCGGACCTGAAGCACGCGACGGCATTTGTCACGCGGCTCGGTCGCTCGGATGTGGCGGAAAAACTGCCGGCGCTGCGCCATGCCGCGCCCTTCCTGCGGCGGCAACTGGCGCACGCGCTGCGCCTGCGCTACGCGCCCCAGGTGTCGTTCCAGGCCGACACCAGCATCGACTACGCGATGCACATCAACGAGGTGATGCACAAGCCCGAGGTGCGAAGAGATATCGAGCGGACGGAATAGCGCATGCAGACGGACGATCTGCTTGCCTTTTGGTCGGTTCTAATGATCGAGGATGCTTGTAAATAACAACGATGGAATGCGGCTATCTACGCGCCGCTTGAGATCGTCGTCGATTGTAATGTCGCCAATGAAATTTTCCATCGCTTTCGAAAAATCATAAATCAGCACAGCAACGCTGATCAGAGCGAAGCGCTCTGTATCGTTTTTTCTGTGCGGGCCGTTGTCTGTGTAGCCGAATTTTCGCGGTGGATTAGCCCCGCCGTGGAGCGCGGCGACGCTACCGTAACTGTGCAGCACCGCGCATCGCGCCGCGTACACATCGATACCTTCATATTGATATTCCGCTCCGGGGTCAGCCTTTAGATAGCGATCAACCCAAGCGATGAAATCGGAGCGCGTTTGGATCTGCTGCTCAACGGGACATGCGAGCAAAGCCATGGTGTCGAGTCCAATGTAGACCATGGCCAAGGCAGCTACAGTCGCCCCAGCACCCCAAGCCTTGCCGATCTCGTCGAGGATCTGCATTAAGGGCGTGTACTCTTCGGCGCCGTTGCCCATCGGATTTCCTAGCCCTTGTGGAACTATCGCAGGCGACCAGAATCGACTCGCGTACCGTTAATTTTAGCCTACACAGCGGATGACCTGCCAGGGCTTCTTGATCGAGACCACCCTGACGGGGCATTCCCACTAAGGCGCATGACGGAATCAGGCCAGCCTGACCATTTCACCCGCTTGCTTTCTCCCCCGCCCTCTGCTTCTTGCCGGTCCCTTCCGCTGCCCGCGCGCATCGCACGCGGCGGCGCCGACGTTCCCAAGGACTTTACATGCGCCAACGTAAACTGCGCGGCCGGGCCCTCGATGGCTGGCTGATCGTCGACAAGCCTGCGGGGCTGACCAGCACCGACGTGGTCAACCGCGTGCGCCGCTGGTTCGATGCCCAGAAAGCCGGCCATGGCGGCACGCTCGACCCGCTGGCCACCGGGCTGCTGCCGGTCGCGTTCGGCGCGGCCACCAAGACCGTGCCGTATGTGATGGACGGGACCAAGGTCTATCGCTTCACGCTGCGCCTCGGCGAAGCCCGCGATTCGGACGACGCGGACGGCGCCGTGACCGGGACCAGCGACATCCGCCCGACCGACGAGCAGATCCGGGCGGCGCTGCCGGCGTTTCGCGGCGACATCATGCAGGTGCCGCCGGCGTTCTCCGCGATCAAGGTGGCGGGCGAGCGCGCTTATGATCTCGCGCGCGCGGGCGCGCCGCCAGTGCTCGAGGCGCGGCCCGCCCGGGTGGATCGCTTCGAGCTCATCGAGCGGCCGGATGCGGATACGGCGGTGTTCGAGGTGCAGTCCGGCAAGGGTGTGTACATGCGCAGCCTCGCGCGCGACCTCGCGCTGGCCTGCGGCACGCTCGGCCATGTATCCGCCCTGCGGCGGCTGCGGGTCGGCCCCTTCAGCGAGGCGCAGGCGATTCCGCTGGACAAACTGATGCGCGCGGAGGATACCCCGCCGACTTCCCCGGACCTCCTGCTGCCTGTTGCGACCGCGCTGGCCGACATCCCGGCGCTGGCCCTGACAGAGGCGGAGGTCGTCGGCCTTGGGCACGGCCAGGCGATCAGCCTGGTGACCCTGATGGGCCGGATTCCACGGACCGCGGACCCCGCTGGGGGCCTGGTGCGGGCCATGGCGGGGGGTCGCGTGCTGGGCCTGTGCCGCCTCGACGATGGGTGGCTCAAGCCGGAGCGGCTGCTGTAGCCGGGCGCGCGTGTCGCAAACCCCATCAGGAGTACACACGATGTCGATTCCCGCGGAGCGTCGCACGACGCTCGTGACCGAATTCGCCACCAGCCAGGGCGACACCGGCAGCCCGGAAGTGCAGGTGGCCCTGCTCTCCGAGCGCATTTCCAGCCTGACCGAGCATCTGAAGACCCACGCGAAGGATTTCCATTCGCGTCGCGGCCTGCTGGTGCTGGTCGGCCGCCGCCGCCGGCTGCTCGACTATCTCAAGAAGAAGGACCAGGGGCGCTACGAGACCCTGATCGGCCGGCTCAGCCTGCGCCGCTGATCGCGCGGGCTTCGCCGCAAGTGGTTCTGCCGGCCGGCGTCACCATATGACGCCGGTCGGCGTCGGACCCCGTGCCATGGTGGCGCGGGGCAACGCCGAGCGGGGCGAGACCCCCCGCGACGCCGCGCGCGCGGCGGAAGGACAGTGACAGCCGATCCGGCTCGCCTCGCATCGCGGGGGCCGTGACGGCGCCTCCGGCCACATGGTCCGCGGCTGCCCAGGAATGAGCAGTCCGCCCCCATGCAGCCCGAGACGCCGTTCCCCGCGCCGGACCACGGATCGCCTGGCCTGCCCACCGTCCGCATCGCGCACCCAAGCAAGGATGACGTGATGTTCAATTACTTCCGCAAGGAACTCGACTGGGGCGGGCGCAAGCTCGTGTTGGAGACTGGCAAGATCGCCCGGCAGGCCGATGGCGCCGTGGTGGTCAGCTACGGCGACACCATCGTGCTGTGCACCGCGGTCGGCGTGAAGACCGCCAAGCCGGGGCAGGATTTCTTCCCGCTGACGGTGAACTACCAGGAAAAGGCGTTCGCCGCCGGCAAGATCCCGGGCGGGTTCTTCAAGCGCGAAGGCCGCCCGAGCGAGAACGAGACCCTGGTTTCCCGCCTGATCGACCGGCCGATCCGCCCGTTGTTCCCGGAAGGCTTCCGCAACGAGGTCCAGATCGTCGCCACCGTGCTGAGCCATGATCTGGAGAACGATCCGGACATCGTGGCCCTGGTGGGCTGCTCGGCGGCGCTGACGCTGTCCGGCATTCCGTTCTTCGGCCCGGTCGCCGGCGCCCGCGTGGCCTATATCGACGGCCAGTACGTCCTGAACCCGACCGCGGCGCAGACCGAGGAGTCGAAGCTGGATCTCGTGCTGGCCGGCACCGCCGAGGGCGTGCTGATGGTCGAGAGCGAGGCGCGCGAACTGTCCGAGGACGTGATGCTCGGCGCCGTGACCTTCGGGCACACGCATTTCCAGCCGGTGATCCAGGCGATCATCGAACTGGCCGAGGTCGCCGCGAAGGAGCCCTGGGCGCTGCCGGAGGAATCCGAGGAGCAGAAGGCCCTGCGCGCCCGCGTCGATGCCCTCGCCCGCGCCTCCCTGGCCGAGGCTTACACCGAGAAGCAGAAGCAGGTGCGCTACGAGCGCGTCGGCGCCGCCAAGAAGGCCGCCGCCGCCGCCCTGGTCGCCGAGGGGCTGGACGCCGACAAGGCCAAGCCGCTGTTCAAGGATTTGGAGGCGGACATCGTCCGCAACGCCATCCTCGACACCGGCCTGCGCATCGACGGCCGTGACACCAAGACCGTCCGCCCGATCGTCGCGGAAGTGGGCGTGCTGCCGCGCGCGCACGGCTCGGCGCTGTTCACCCGCGGCGAGACGCAGGCGCTGTGCGTGGCCACGCTGGGCACCGCGCAGGACGAGCAGATCATCGACGCGCTCGAAGGCGAGTACCGCGAAAACTTCATGCTGCACTACAATTTCCCTCCGTACTCGGTGGGTGAGGCCGGGCGCATGGGCAGCCCCGGCCGCCGCGAGGTCGGGCACGGCAAGCTGGCGTGGCGCGCGGTGCATCCGCTGCTGCCGGCGAAGGACAAGTTCCCGTACACCCTGCGCGTGGTCAGCGAGATCACCGAGAGCAATGGCTCGTCCTCGATGGCGACGGTTTGCGGCTCCTCGCTGGCACTGATGGACGCGGGCGTGCCGCTGGTCCGCCCGGTGGCCGGCATCGCCATGGGGCTGATCAAGGAGGATCGCGGCTTCGCCGTGCTGTCCGACATCCTCGGCGACGAGGACCATCTCGGCGACATGGACTTCAAGGTGGCCGGCACCGAGGTTGGCGTGACCTCGCTGCAGATGGACATCAAGATCACCTCGATCACGCCGGACATCATGCGCGTCGCGCTCGATCAGGCGCGCGAGGGGCGGATGCACATCCTGGGCGAGATGGCCAAGGCGCTGACCGGCCATCGCGGCGACGTGGCCGCGACCGCGCCGCGCATCACCGTGATCACCGTGCCGAAGGAGAAGATCCGCGACATCATCGGCACCGGCGGCAAGGTAATCCGCGAGATCGTCGAGCAGACCGGGGCGAAGATCGACATCGAGGACGACGGCACGGTGAAGGTGTCGTCCAACGATCCGGCCAAGGCGCAGGCGGCGATCGACTGGATCCGCGGCATCGTGGCGGAACCGGAACTCGGCGCGGTTTACACCGGAAAGGTCGTGAAAACCGCCGATTTCGGCGCCTTCGTGAACTTCCTCGGCTCGCGCGACGGGCTCGTGCACATCAGCGAGCTTGCCCAGGGCCGGGTCGCCAAGACCGGCGACGTGGTCAATGTCGGCGACGCGGTGAAGGTCAAGGTGCTGGGCTTCGACGAGCGCGGCAAGGTGAAGCTGTCCATGCGCGTGGTCGATCAGGAGACCGGCGAGGACATCTCGGAGAAGGTCGGGCCGAAGGGCGGCGACCGCGAGCGTGGCCCGCGCCGGGAGCGCGACGCGGCGGAGTAAGCAAGACCCCCGCGCGCGCCGGCCGTTGCGGAGGCAGGCGCGCGCGGGGTAGATTGCAAGTTTGTGACGACCCCCGCTGGACCGAGGCTGGCGGCGCATTGACAGGAGAGGCCCGGGACGGGCCGAGAAGGGCAGGATGAAGCCGATCAACGCGATTCGGATGGGCGGCGTCGATGTTCTGCCTTTGGTGGAGGGCGGCAAGGGAGTCGCCATTTCCAACGGCATCACCGCGGGCCACTGGGCGGCCGGCGGCGGCGCCGGCACGTTCAGCGCCGTCAATGCCGACAGCTACGACGAGGACGGCAAGCCGATCCCGCAACTCTATCACGCCCGCACTCGGCGCGAGCGGCATGAGGAGCTGGTGCGCTACGCCATCGCCGGCGGCATCGCGCAGGCACGCCGCGCCTACGAGATCGCCGGCGGGCGCGGGCGCATCCACGCCAACGTGCTGTGGGAGATGGGCGGCGCCGAGCGCGTCGTCACCGGCGTCCTGGAAGGGGCGAAGGGCCTGATCAACGGCATCACCTGCGGCGCCGGCATGCCGTATCGGCTGTCCGAGATCGCCGCGCGCTTCAACGTGCACTACTACCCGATCGTCTCCTCCGCCCGCGCCTTCAACGCGCTGTGGAAGCGCGCGTACCACAAGGTCGCCGACCTGCTGGGCGGCGTGGTGTACGAAGACCCGTGGCTCGCGGGCGGGCATAACGGCCTGTCCAACAGCGAGAACCCGGAGAGGCCGGAAGATCCGTTCCCGCGCGTGCTGGCGCTGCGCAAGCTGATGCGCGATTGCGGCCTCGGCGAGACGCCGATCATCATGGCCGGCGGCGTCTGGTGGCTGGAGGAATGGGAGGACTGGATCGACAACCCGGAACTCGGGCCGATCGCCTTCCAGTTCGGCACCCGCCCGCTGCTGACGCAGGAAAGCCCGATCGGGCCGGCATGGAAGCGCAAGCTGCTGACGCTGAAGCCGGGCGACGTGTTCCTCAACCGCTTCAGCCCGACCGGCTTCTATTCCTCGGCGGTCAACAACGCCTTCATCCACGAACTGCGCGAGCGCAGCGAGCGGCAGGTGGCGTATTCCACCGACCAGGTGGGCGAGCATGTGGCCGAATACGGCGTGGGGCCGCGCCGCCGCGTCGTGTACCTCACCGAGCGCGACCTCGTGCGCGCGCACGGCTGGGAACAGGGCGGTTTCACCGAGGCGCTGCGCACCCCGGACAGCACGCTGATCTTCGTCACCCCGGAGAAGTCGCAGGAATTGCTGGCCGATCAGGTGGCCTGCATGGGCTGCCTCAGCCAGTGCCGGTTCTCCAACTGGTCGCAGGAAGGCCCGGAGTTCACCAACGGCAAGAAGGCCGATCCGCGCAGCTTCTGCATCCAGAAGACCTTGCAGGCCGTCGCGCACGAGGCGGACGACGACGCGGTAATGGACAACAACCTGATGTTCAGCGGTCACAACGCTTACCGATTTGCGTCTGACCCGTTTTACGGGAACGGCTTCATCCCCACTGTCAGACAACTGGTCGAGCGCATCCTCACCGGCAGATAGGCCGGGGGCGGCCCGGACCGGCGGAGAGAGGGCAGGCGATGCTTACGACGGTTGTCACGACCATCAGCGTCATCTGCCTGAGCCTGTCGCTCGTGCTCTGCGCTGTCGTCGCCCTTCGCTGGCTGGTCGGCTTGTGGCGGCTGCGCGAGGTGCGCCGCGCGATGGCTGAGATGCGGACGCTGGAGGACACGCGGGCCTATGTCGCGTGGGTGCGCAACCCGCCGCCCCCGCCGGCGCGGCAGCCGCCGGACCCGCCCATCGTGGCGGTACCCGTGGTGCCGCCAGTGCGGGGCGCGGTGCGGCCGTTCCCGGGGCGGCGGCTGGTCGGGCGATAGCACCGCTCAACTGACCGGCGCGCCGCAGCGGTGCCAGGTCTCCACGGCGGCACTCGGCCCGGCGAGACGGCGCTGCATGGTTTCCTCGTTCAACAGCCGCATCTGGATCGTGGCCCCGCTGTTGGGCTCGCCGTCCGGCACGACATAGCGGAAGAAGTGGCGGTTGTAGTCGCCGCCGAGGCTGTTGCCGCCGGGGGTGACGATGGCCGGGCCGTCGATGCTCAGGCGCTGGCCACCCTCGTCGCACCAGGAGCCGTCGATCTTGTCGGCGCGCGCGGGGCAGGCGAGGGCCGCGACGACCATACCTGCGGCGGCCGCAAGCGCGAGACGTGGCGACATCCGGGGCCTCCTGTCAGGTTGCTGCCATGCTACCGGGCCATGCTAACGGGGTGTCGCGCGCTACGTCACCTTCGGCCGCGTCTGGAATTCCGGCGCGTGCCAGACGCCGCTGTCCAGCACCTCGCGCAGCACGGCGACCGCGTCCCACACATCGGCGAAGCGCAGCGTCAGCGGCGTGAGGCCGAAGCGCAGGATGTCCGGCGCGCGCACGTCGCCGATCACGCCGCGCGCGATCAGCGCCCGCATGATCGGGTAGGCACCCGGGTGGGCGTAGCTGATCTGGCTGCCGCGCCGCGCGGGCGCCTCCGGCGTGAGCAGGCGCAGCCCGTGCCCGGCGCATTCGCGCGCCACGAGGGTTGCGAACAGATCGCCCAGTTGCCGCGATTTTTCCCGCACCGTTGGCATCGGCGCCTCCAGCGCCAGTTCGACGCCGATCTGTAGCGCGGCGAGCCCCAGCACCGGGGGCGTGCCGACGAGGCCGGCCGCGATACCGGCGGCCGGCCGAAAATCCGGCGCGAAGGCGAAGGGCTCGGCGTGGCCGAGCCAGCCCTGGATGGGAAACCGCAGCCCGTCGTGCAGATGCGGCGCGACATACAGGAAGGCCGGCGCCCCTGGCCCGCCATTGAGGAATTTGTAGCCGCAGCCGACCGCCATGTCGGCCTCCGCCGCCGTCAGATCGACCGGCACGGCGCCCGCCGAATGCGCCAGATCCCAGACCACGAGGGCACCCGCCGCGTGCGCCGCGCGTGTCAGCGCCGCCATGTCGTGCATGGCCCCGGTGCGGTAGTTCACATGCGTGAGCATCAGCACCGCCGTCTGTGGCCCCAGGGACGCCGGCAGGTCCTCGGCGGCGACGCGACGCAGGCGGTGCCCCTGGCCGAGCAGGTCGGCGAGCCCCGCGGCGACATAGACATCGGTCGGGAAATTATCCGCCTCGGTGACGATCTCCCGCCGCCCCGGCCGCAGCGCCAGCGCCGCGCCGAGCAGCTTGAACACGTTCAGCGAGGTCGAATCGGCGACCAGCACGCTGTCTTGCGGCGCGCCGATCAGCTTGGCGATCCGCTCGCCGACACGCGCCGGCAGGTCCATCCAGCCGGCGTCGTTCCAGCTTCGGATCAGCCCCTCGCCCCATTCGCGGCCGATCACCTCGGCCAGCCGCGCGGGGGTGGCGCGCGGCAACGGGCCGAGGGAGTTGCCGTCGAGGTAAATCACCCCCGGCGGCAGCGCGAAGCGGTCGCGCAAGCCCGCCAGCGGATCGGCCCGATCCAGTGCCTCGGCCTCGGCGCGGTGCGGCATGGGGGTGTCCTCCCGGTTCTGTGACCCTTTGTATCCGGGCGTAACCGTCATCGTATCATCATCAAGTTGCAATCGTGGTTTCACGGCCCGGTGATACCCCGACGCCCGTGAAGGCGGGCCGCGGCGTGGCGGCCCGCGTGACCCAATTTTGGTAACGGGAACCAGCCATCAATGAAGAGATTTCTCAGCGCGGGCGTATCGCTCGTCGCGGTGGCGGCCGTCGGCGGGTGCCTGATCGGTGCCAAGCCGGCCGCCGCGCAGGATGCCGCGTCGATGCAGGCGATCCAGACGCAGATCCAGCAGTTGCAGGTGCAGCTGAAGCGGCTGCAATCCGAGTCCGCCTCGCGCGACGCGGCCCTGAAGAAGGCGCAGGAGGAAGCCACCGCGGCGAAGGCGCAGGCCGCTGACGCGCAGAAGGCGGCGATGGCGATGCCGCTGCCGGTGGCCGCCCCGCCGCCGCCGCCCGCCGACCATCTGCCGAGGGGCGCGTTCAAGGTCGGTGGCGTGACCGTCACCCTGGGCGGGTTCGCGGCACTTGAGGGCCTGTATCGCTCGCGCAACCAGGCGGCGAGCATCGATACCGGGTTCAACGGCAACATCCCGTTCGCCAACAGCCCGAACTACCATATCCCCGAGTATCGTGAGACGGCGCAGCAGAGCCGGTTCTCGCTGCTGGCCGAGGGGAACATCGACGACGCGCAGAAGCTGACCAGCTACCTGGAGACGGACTTCCTGGCCGGCGGTTCTTCGTCCAACTCGAACCAGAGCAACAGCTACGCGCTGCGTCTGCGCCAGTTCTTCGGCGAGTACGATAACAGCAACATGGGCCTGCACGTCGAAGGCGGCCAGGGCTGGACTATGGCGACCATGAACCGGGTCGGCATGTTGCCCCGAAGCGAGAACGTGCCGCTGACCATCGACGCACAGTACGTCGTGGGCTTCGACTGGGCGCGGCAGGCCGAGGTGCGGGTGGTCAAGGAGTTCGACGATCACCGCTTCTGGGCCGGTCTGTCCCTCGAAGAGCCGCAGACCATCTTCGGCAACCCGGCTGGCCCCAACTGCCTGACCGGCGCGGCGGCAACGACCGCGGTCGGCGGCGGCACGCTGGGATACAGCCAGTGCGGCGGGCCGAACGTCAACACCATCCAGGCGTACTCGGATACCTACGCCCCCGACATCATCGCCAAGGTCGCGGCCGATCCGGGCTACGGCCACTATGAAATGTACGGCTTGCTGCGCTTCCTCGGCGGGCGCGTGTCCTACGGGTCCGGTGCCACCGGCGGCACGCCGGGCACGGGCCGCAACTATCAGGCGACCGGTGCGGGCATCGGCGGCGGCATGATCCTGCCGTTGGTGCCGCAGATGCTGGACTTCCAGGTCAGCGGCCTGTTCGGCCAGGGCGTCGGCCGCTACGGCTCGGCGCAGCTGCCGGATGCCACGTTCGACGCGAACGGCAAGATCACGCCGCTGGTGGGCTACTCGGTCATGGGCGGCTTCGTCGGCCATCCGATCCCGAGCGTGGACATCTACGCCTATGGCGGCGCCGAGGGCGTGCAGCGCAAGTGGAACTCGGTCGGCACGATCAACGCCGGCTACGGCAACCCGAACGTCGGCCTCGCCGGTTGCTCGGTCGAGCTGTCGGGCTGCGCCGCGGTCTCGTCGAACATCGCCGAAGGCACGATCGGTGCCTGGTGGCGCGTGGTGAAGGGCGACTACGGCACGATGCAGCTCGGCGCGCAGTACGAGTACATCGACCGCACCGCCTTCAGCGGCGTCGGCGCCACCAAGGGCAGCACGGTCACGCCGACGACCAACGAGAACGTCGTGCTGTTCAGCATGCGCTACTATCCGTTCCAGTAAGCTGGCCATCCGATCGGTCGGCGAGCGGCCCGCGGGGTTTCCCGCGGGCCGCTTTTTTGTGCGCGCGCGGGCGATTGATCCGGCGCGGCAGGCGTGGGAGCGTGGCGCGGTCATGACGATCACGCCATCGAAATCCCGTGCGACCCCGGTGGCGGCCCAGCGCCTCATCATCCGCGTGGATCTTCCCTCGGGCGCCCGCATCGGGCCGGGGAAGGTGGCGCTGCTGGAGGAAATCGGCCGCTCCGGCTCGATCTCCGCCGCCGGGCGGACGTTGCGCATGTCGTATCGGCGCGCCTGGGAACTGGTGGAGGATCTGAACCGCCATCTCGGCACCCCGGTGCTGTCCACCGCGGCCGGCGGCACCGGTGGCGGCGGCGCGCGGTTGACGGAGGCGGGGCAGACCCTGATCACGGCCTACCGCGCGCTGGAGGCCGCCGCCGGCGAGGCGGCAGCCCCCCACCTCGCGACACTCGCCGGCATCCGGGCGGAGGGCTGATCCCAGGGCGCGGCAGAGTCAGCCCTGATCCGCACGCGGGAAGCTTGCGCCGACGCCCGCGCGCCGCTAGGCGAAGGTGTTTGCCGGCCACGGGGGCGGCACCAGCGGGAGAGTTGTCATGAGCTACAGGGTCGCGGTCGTCGGCGCCACCGGGGCAGTCGGGCGCGAGATGCTCAAAACCCTGTTCGAGCGGAATTTCCCGGTCAAGGAAGTTGTCGCTCTTGCCTCCGCCCGCACCGCCGGCACCAAGGTCAGCTTCGGCGACAAGGACGTGCTGACGGTGCGCAACCTCGACACGTTCGACTTCACCGGCTGGGACATCGGGCTGTTCAGCCCGGGGGCGTCGGTCTCGGCGGTCCACGCGCCGCGCGCGGCCGAGGCCGGATGCATCGTCATCGACAACACCAGCTATTTCCGCATGGAACCGGACGTTCCCCTCGTGGTCCCCGAGGTGAACCCGCAGGCGCTGAGCAAGGCCCGGCGCGGCATCATCGCCAACCCGAACTGCTCGACGATTCAGATGGTGGTGGCGCTGAAGCCGCTGCATGACCGCTTCAAGATCAAGCGCGTGGTCGTGGCGACCTATCAGTCCGTCTCGGGCGCCGGCAAGGAAGGCATGGACGAATTGTTCGTGCAGTCCAAGGCGGGCTTCGTCAACGATCCGATCAAGGCGGAAGTGTTCACCAAGCAGATCGCCTATAACTGCATCCCGCACATCGACAAGTTCATGGAAGACGGCGCCACCAAGGAAGAGTGGAAGATGTCGGTCGAGACCAAGAAAATTCTCGACCCGGACATCAAGGTGTTCGCGACCTGCGTGCGCGTGCCGGTGTTCATCGGCCATTCCGAGGCGGTCAATGTCGAGTTCGAGCGCCCGGTGAGTGTCGCCGAGGCGCGCGCGGTGTTGCGCGACGCGCCGGGCATCACCGTGTTCGACCAGCGCGAGGATGGCGGCTACATCACCCCGGTCGAGTGCCAGGGCGAGGACGCCACCTTCGTCAGCCGTCTGCGGAAAGACCCGACGGTGGAGCACGGCCTCGCGTTCTGGTGCGTCTCGGACAATCTGCGCAAGGGTGCCGCGCTGAACGCGGTGCAGATCGCCGAGACGCTGGTAGCGCAAGGGCTGCTCGCCAAGCGCGCCGCCTGAGAGACGGGCCGGCGCGGAGCAACCCCGCGCCGGCTACCGGTCCGCCTCCAGCGGCAGGGCCACCCAGTGCCGGCCGTGCTTGCCTTCCACCAGCAGCGCCGCGAACGCCATGTGTTTCGCATGGATCGCTTGTAGCTGGGCCTCCACGTCGCGCGGCTGGCGGATCGGGGTCGCGCCGACGGACAGAATCACGTCGCCGGCCACGATCTTGCGACGGGCGGCGGCACTGGTCGGCGCCACCTCGGCCACGACCACCCCGGTCGTTTGCGCGCCGAGCGAGAAGCGCCGGCGCATGATGGGGCCGATCGTTTCCAGTCGCATGCCGGGGTTCGCTGGGGTTGCGAAGGTCGTGGCATCCGCCGGCGCGCGGCCCAGCATCGCCAGGCCGAGCTTGGGATTGGTCTCGACCGCGCGCACCGGCACGCTGAGCGTCTGCTCCGCCCCGTCGCGCCGCAGCCGCACGTCGAGCGACTGCCCCGGCGGCAGCATCGCGACCAGCCGCGCCATCTCGCGCGCGTCCGAGGCGTCGTGCCCGTTCAGCGACAGCAGGATGTCGCCGATACGGATCTGCCCGGCGGCGGGGCCCTTCGGGTCCACCTCCGTCACCATCACCCCGCGCGGCGCGTCCAGGCCCGCGGCTTCCGCCAGATCCTCGCTGACCCGCTGCGCCTGTACGCCGATCGTGCCGGCGGTGACGTGGCCGTCGCGCAGGAACTGGTCGATGGCGAATTTCGCGTCGTTGATCGGCAGGGTGAAGCCCACCCCGACCGAGCCGGTATTGCCGGGCGAGCTGTCGAGCGCGGTGTTGATGCCGATCACCTTGCCCTGCATGTCGAACATCGGCCCGCCCGAACTGCCGTGGTTGATCGGCGCGTCGGTCTGGAAGAAGTGATCGTACTGCGTTTCGCCGATGTCGCGGTTGAGCGCGCTGACGACGCCGTGGGTCAGCGACTCGCCGACCGCGAGCGGGTTGCCGAGCAGCAGCACCTCGTCGCCCACGCGTACGGTGTCGCTGTCGCCGAGCGACAGCACCGGCAACGGGTGGCCGACATCCACCTTCAGGATGGCCAGATCGAGCCGCTCGCTGATGTACAGCGCCTTGGCCACCTTGCGCCCCTCGCCGGGGACGGTGACGTTGATCTGGTAGGCGCCACTGACGACATGGCGGTTGGTGACGATCAGACCCGAGGGGTCGATGATGAAGCCGGAACCATCGAACGACAGCCGGCCATGCGGCGTCTCGGCGACCGCCTGGATCACCACGACGCTGGACAGCAGCGGGGCGACGCGATCGGCGAAGCCGGGCGCCGGCTGGTCGGCGCGCGCAAGGGGGGCGGCGGTGACGGCAAGCAGCAACGCCCCAACATGAATCGCTCGGTGCAAACCAAACCTACGCATACGTTCCCCACCTGATATGCAATCGCGGCAGGATTGCAGCCGCCGCACGCCGCGACAAGGCGCGCGCCGGGCCGAATCCGTGCGCCCACGACCGTGTGATTGACGCAACCTTTGCTGAGGGCAAATCCGGCCTGGGCGCGTTGACCCTCCCCACCCGCGCGGCTATGGGACAGCGACGAGATGCTAGGAGTTCGGCCGGCATGACCGATGTTCGCAGAGCCATGATGGTGGGGCGCACCACCGATGGCAGGCTGGTGGAGCGGCCGCTGTCGCCGCATCTGCAAATCTACAAACCGCAAATGTCGTCGGCGCTCTCGATCTTCCATCGCATGAGCGGCGTGGCTCTGTCGGTCGGCGCGCTGCTGCTGGTGTGCTGGCTGGTCGCCGCCGCGACCGGGGATGGGGCGTACGACGGGCTGTCGGGCTTCCTGCGGTCCTGGCTCGGCGTGCTGCTGCTGTTCGGGTGGACCGTGGCGCTATGGTATCATTTCTGCACCGGCATCCGCCATCTCGCCTGGGACGCCGGTTACGGCTTCGATCTGCCGACGATGCACCTGACGGGCAAGATCGTCCTCGGGGCCACGGCGGTGCTGACCGTGCTGACCTGGATTCTTGTCGTCATCGTCTGGTGAAGGAACGCACCCCATGAGCCAGACCGCGAAGAAGACCGGCCCGCACATCAATGTCATGCGCAGCCAGCTCGGCCGCGTGCGCGGCCTTGGCGCCGCGCGTGCCGGCACCGGGCATTGGTGGGCCGAGCGCCTGACCTCGCTCGCGCTCGTGCCGCTGACGCTGTGGTTCGTGCTGGCGGCGCTGCATCTCTCGCGCCTGCCGCGCGCGGCTGTCGCGCACTGGGCCGGCAACCCGATCAACGCCGCCCTGCTGGTCGCGCTTGTGCTGATCACCTTCCGCCACCTGCAACTCGGCTTGCAGGTCGTGATCGAAGACTACATTCACAACGAGCGCCAAAGGATGGCCGCGGTGCTGCTGCTGCGCGCGGTGGCCGGGCTGTCGGCGCTGATCGGGGTGTTGGCGGCGCTGAAACTGGCCGTGGCCGCTTGAGCCCACACGCAACGCCCGGCGCCTGCGCCGGAAAAGTTTGGACGGGACTGTCATGAACGCGATGAACAAGCCCTCGGCGGGCGCCTACACGGTGATCGACCACACCTACGACGTGGTGGTGGTCGGCGCGGGCGGGGCGGGCCTGCGTGCCACGCTCGGCATGGGCGCGGCGGGGCTGAAAACGGCGTGCGTGACGAAGGTGTTCCCCACCCGCAGCCACACCGTCGCGGCGCAGGGCGGCATCGGCGCGGCGCTCGGCAACATGGGCGAGGATAACTGGCGCTGGCACATGTACGACACCGTGAAGGGGTCGGACTGGCTCGGCGATCAGGACGCCATCGAGTACATGTGCCGTGAAGCCATCCCGGCGGTGTACGAGCTGGAACATTTCGGCGTGCCGTTCAGCCGCACCGAGGATGGGCGCATCTACCAGCGCCCGTTCGGCGGCCACATGCAGGATTACGGCAAGACCCCGGCGATGCGCGCCTGCGCCGCCGCCGACCGGACCGGCCACGCGATCCTGCACACGCTGTATCAGCAGAGCCTGAAGCACGAGGTCGAGTTCTTCGTCGAAT
>JAKBCB010000538.1 GCA_021808185.1 Pseudomonadota bacterium | reverse complement strand
CGCGAAATCGACTTCAGCCGGTCGTAGAAGTCGAACACCACCTCGTTCAGCGGCAGCCGATACACCGCCATCGCGCGATTGCCGACATAGGTCAGGTCCGCCTGCTGCCCGCGCCGCTCGTTGCACAGCGTCAGCACGGAGCCGAGATAGTCGTCCGGCACCATGATCGTGGCCTTGATCCACGGCTCCTCGATATGGTCGATCAGGCTCGGGTCCGGCATGTCGGCCGGGTTGTGCAGTTCCTCGATGGCGCCGCTGGTGCGGTGGATGCGATAGACCACGGATGGCGCGGTCGCGATCAGGTCCAGGTCGAATTCGCGCGACAGCCGCTCCTGGATGATCTCCAGATGCAGCAGCCCCAGGAACCCGCAGCGGTAGCCGAACCCCAGCGCCGCGGAGGTTTCCGGCTCGTAGTGGAACGAGGCGTCGTTCAGCCGCAGCTTGCCCAGGCTGTCGCGCAGCTTCTCGAAATCGTCGGCATCGACCGGGAACAGTCCGCACCACACCACCGGGATGGACGGCTTGAAGCCCGGCAGCGCCTCGGTCGCCGGGGTGCGGTCGTCGGTGATGGTGTCGCCGACGTTGCAGTCGGCCACGGTCTTGATCGCCGCCGTGATGTAGCCCATCTCGCCCGGGCCGAGATCGTCGGTCGGGACCATGCGCGGGGTGAACACGCCCACCTGCTCGACATTGTGCGCCGCGCCGGTGGACATCATGCGGATGCGCTGGCCGCGCTTCAGCCGCCCGTCCTTGACGCGCACCAGGATCACCACGCCGAGGTACTGGTCGTACCAGCTATCCACCAGCAGCGCCTTCAGCGGCGCCTTCGCATCGCCCTTCGGCGGCGGCAGGCGGTGCACCAGGGCTTCCAGCACGCCCTCGATGTTCAGCCCGGTCTTGGCCGAGATCATCACCGCGTCCGACGCATCCAGCCCGATCACGTCCTCGATCTGCTGCTTCACCCGGTCCGGCTCGGCCGCCGGCAGGTCGATCTTGTTCAGCACCGGGACGATCTCGTGGTTGGCGTCGATCGCCTGATACACGTTGGCCAGCGTCTGCGCCTCGACCCCCTGGGAGGCATCGACCACCAGCAGCGAACCCTCGCAGGCGGCGAGGCTGCGGGAGACCTCGTAGGCGAAATCCACGTGGCCCGGCGTGTCCATCAGGTTCAGCTCATAGACCTCGCCGTTATTGGCCTTGTAGCTCAGCCGGACGGTTTGCGCCTTGATGGTGATGCCGCGCTCCTTCTCCAGCTCCATCGAATCGAGGACCTGTTCGGTCATCTCGCGCGCCGAAAGCCCGCCCGTCGCCTGAATCAGGCGGTCGGCCAGGGTGGATTTCCCATGGTCGATATGGGCGATGATGGCGAAGTTGCGGATATGGTCGAGCGGCGTGTCGGTCATGCCGCTCAGATAGAGCAGTGCCGCCGAATTATCCACCCGATCCGGGCGCTGCGGTGCAGCAAAACGCTGGCGTCATGGCCGGCACCGGATTATCGGATTTCGCGGCAGTTCCGAGGGCAAAGCGATGACCGACGTGCATTCCGGGCCGATCCCCGCAACCCTGATCCCGGGCGACGGGATCGGCCCCGAGATCATGGCGGCCACCACCGACGTGCTGGCGGCGCTCGGCGCCCCGTTCGTCTGGGACATCCAGCAGGCCGGCATGGCCGGCATCGAAGCTGGCGGCGACCCGCTGCCGGAGGCGGCGCTCGCCTCCATCCGCCGCACCAAACTCGCCCTGAAAGGCCCGCTGACCACCCCGGTCGGCGGCGGTTTCCGCTCGGTCAACGTGCGGCTGCGCGAGGCGTTCGGCCTGTATGCCAATGTCCGCCCGGTGCGGACCATCGTGCCCGGCGGGCGGTACGAGAACATCGACATCGTGCTGGTGCGCGAAAACCTCGAAGGCTTGTACGTGGCGTTCGAGCACTACATCCCCATCGGAGAGGACGCGCACGCGGTGGCGATCTCCTCCGGCGTCAACACGCGTGCCGGCTCGCGCCGCATCGCCGAATACGCGTTCGACTACGCCGCGAGGAACCAGCGCAAGAAAGTCACCATCGTCCACAAGGCCAATGTGCTGAAGGCGCTGACCGGCATTTTCCTGGAAACCGCGCAGCAGGTCGCCAAGGAGTACGAGGGGCGCGTGGCGTCGGACGAACGCATCGTCGATGCCTGCGCGATGCAACTGGTGCTGAACCCGTGGCAGTTCGACGTGATCGTGACCACCAACCTGTTCGGCGACATCCTCTCCGACGAGCTGGCCGGCCTGGTCGGCGGCCTCGGCTTCGCGCCCGGCGCCAACATCGGCACCGATGCCGCGATTTTCGAGGCGGTACACGGCTCGGCCCCCGACATCGCCGGCAAGGGCATCGCCAACCCCGTCGCGGTGATGCTGGCCGCCGGCATGATGCTGGAGCATGTCGGCCGCCTCGATCTGGCCCAGCGCCTGCGCGCCGGCATCGACGCCGCGATCAACATCGACGGCGCGCGGACCCGCGACATGGGCGGACAGGCCGGCACCAGCGAGTTCGCCCAGGCGGTGAAGCGCCGGGTAGCGCCGTAAAGGCCTGGGGCGAACGAACTCGCGCACGTCAACCTGGCCCGCTTCTCCCTCTCCGCCCGCGTTTGCGGGGGGACACGGTCGGGGTGAGGTGGGTATCCCCACCCGAAAGCCGCCGGCCGACACCACGAAACCTCCGAGCGCGCGCCCCCACCTCACCCCAACCCTCTCCGCCCCCAAGGGCGGAGAGGGAGAAAGTGCCCGACGCCAAAAGGCGCGCCGCCGACTCACCTCACCC
>JAKBCB010000537.1 GCA_021808185.1 Pseudomonadota bacterium | reverse complement strand
GGATTGTCTGACCGAGGCGAACGGCGACGCGACAGTGCGCACGTCGCTGCTGGACGCGCGCCCGATCGCGGGCGACGCTGCCCTGTTCAGCGAATTCGCGGACAAATTCCGCGCGGCGTGCCAGGAAGCCGGGGCCGCCGGCTACATCGCCGCCAAGCGCGCGGAGCGCGACGCGCGGCACCGCCGCTACGGCGACAGCCCGTTCGTGGTCGAGCCCAACATCAAGGAGGGCCGCGGCGGCCTGCGCGACCTGCAAACCCTGTACTGGCTGGCGCGCTACCTGTTCTGGATTCGCAGCGTCACCGAGCTGGCCGAGATCGAGGGGCCCGGCCACGGCATCATCACGACCACCGAGGCCAGGCTTGCCGTCCGCTCGTGGGATTTCCTCTGGAGCCTGCGCTTCCATCTGCACTACGTCACCGGTCGCGCCGAGGAACGGCTGACCTTCGACCTCCAGCCGGTGATCGGCGCCCGCATGGGCTACACCCGCCACGGCCGGCAGGACGGGGTGGAGCGGTTCATGCGCCACTACTTCCTGACCGCGCGCGAGGTCAGCCGGCTGACGCATGTGATGGAACCCGCCCTGGTGCGCGCGGCCCTGGGGCCGCCGGCCGTCGCCAAGGAGACCGACGCGGCGCTGGCCGAGGCCGGGTTCGTGCTGGCGGACGGGCAATTGCTCTGCGCCAAGGGCCGCGACATCCGCGACGAGCCGATCAACATGCTGCGCATCCTGCAATGCGCGCGCGACCGTGGCCTGGAACTGCATCCGCTCGGCATGCGGGCGCTGATCCGCAACGAGCGCCGCGCGGTCGCGCTGCGCGGCAATCCGAAAGCCGCGGCGCTGTTCCTCGACCTGTTGTGCGGCGCCGACGCCAACCGCAAGCACGCCGACGGCGCGCACTGGCTCGCGGTGCTGAACGAAAGCGGCTTTCTCGGCCGCTTCATGCCCGACTGGGCGCGCATCGTCGGGCAGATGCAGTTCGACACCTACCATGTGTTCACCGTCGATCAGCACACCATTGTGGCGATCGGCGTGCTGAACGCGCTGGAGCGCGGCGATCTGGACAACGTGGCGCCGGTCGCGGCGGAACTGATCGGCCAGTTGCAGTCGCGGCGCGCGCTGTACGTGGCGATGCTGCTGCACGACATCTGCAAGGGGCGCGGCGGCGACCATTCCGAACTCGGCGCCGAACTGGCGCTGGAGATCGGCCCGACCCTGGGCCTGACGGCGGAGGAGACGGAAACCGTCTCCTGGCTGGTGCTGCATCATCTGCTGCTCAGCCAGACCGCGTTCAAGCGCGACATCGACGACCCGAAGACCATCCTCGACCTGGCCGACACCATCCAGTCGCCGGAGCGGCTGCGCCTGCTGCATGTGCTGACCGTGGCCGACATGCGTGCGGTCTCGCCGAAAGTGTGGAATGGCTGGAAGGCCACGCTGCTGCGCGAGTTGTTCGCCCGCGTGGCCGAGGTGCTGGAGGGCGGGCTTGCCACCACCGAGCGCGACGTGCGGGTGCAGCGCGCCAAGGCGGCGGCCGCCACGCTGCTGGAGGACTGGCCGCGCGCGGACGCCGACCGGTTCCTCGCCCTGGGCTATCCCGGCTACTGGCTCTCGTTCGATCCGGAGACGCATGCCCGCCACGCCCGCATGATCCGCGACGCCGAGGCGCGGCGCGCGCCGCTGACGGTTGAAACCCAGCCGCTGCCGGCCCGCGCGGTGACGGAGGTCACGGTGTACGCGGACGACCACGCCGGCCTGTTCAGCCGCATCGCCGGCGCGCTCGCGGTGGCGGGCGCCTCGATCGTGGATGCGCGCATCCACACGCTGACCAACGGCATGGCGCTGGACACGTTCTGGGTGCAGGACGCCGCCGGCGGCGCGTTCGACCAGCCGCACCGCCTTGCGCGGCTGTATGTGCTGATCGAGCAGTCGCTGACCGGGCGGCTGCGGCTTGCCTCCGAGATCAGGAAGGTCGGGCGGGCGCTGCTCGGCCGGCGCATGCGCGCGATCCATGTGCCGCCGCGCGTGGTGATCGATAACCGCGCCTCGAACACCTACACCGTGCTGGAAGTGAACGGCCGCGACCGGCCGGGCCTGCTGCACGACGTGACGGCGGCGATCAGCGAGCAGGGACTGCAGATCGCCTCGGCCCATGTCACCACCTACGGTGTGCGGGCGGTGGACGTGTTCTACGTCAAGGACGTGTTCGGGCTGAAAGTGGAGAACGAACGCAAGCTCGCCGTGCTGCGCGAGGCGCTGCTGGTGGCGCTGGCGAGCCCCGACGATGTGGCGCCGACACCGGTGCCGGCCCCCGCCAAGCGGCGGCGGGCGGCGGACGCGGCGTGACCGCCGCTCCCTCTCCTCGTGCGGGAGAGGGAGCAGTCGGCCTCAGAACGTCGTGGCGTCGGTCCGCGGGGCTTCGGCGGGGCGGGGCGCCGGTTCGGTGATCATCTCGATGCGGCCGGTGATCTGGCCGCCGTCCTCCACCTGCAACCGGCGGCAGCGGGCGGTGCCGAGCACGCGGCCGGTGGCGCGCACCACGAGGTTGCCGCGCGCGGTCAGCGTGCCGTCGATGGTGCCGGCGACCTCGGCCTCGTCAACCTCGACCTCGCCCTTGAACACGCCGCCGGGGGAGATCGCGAGTTCCGTGGCGTGGATCATCGTCGCCTCGATGGTGCCCTCGACCACGAGGCGCTCGGCATCCTGCACCACGCCTTGCAGGCTGATGCCACGGCCGACGACGAGGGTCCGGCGTTCGGCCGGCTCGCGGCCGGGCACGCGCCCGCCGGGGGCACCGGCCGGGCGCGGCGCCTGGGAGCCGGCCATC
>JAKBCB010000536.1 GCA_021808185.1 Pseudomonadota bacterium | reverse complement strand
GGGTGATCGTCCGGGCGGTGCACCTCGCCGGTGCGGATTTTGGGGCCGGCGATGTCCATCAGCACCTTGATGGGCCGGCCCACGGCCTCACCCGCCGCGCGCGTGTTGGCGACCATGGCGGCCCAGACGGCGGCATCGTCATGCGCGCAGTTGATGCGCACCGCGTCCACGCCCGCCCGGGCGAGGGAGAGCAGGTAGCCGGGGTCTGCCGCTGCCTCGGGCGCGAGCGTGACCAGGATGCGCACCGCCCGCCCCTCTGGCGGCGGACCGAACAGGGTCTCGGCATTGGCCCGCAACCGCGCCTCGCCGCGAAAGAACCGCCGCTCGGCGGGCGGCCACCGGCGCGGGTCGGCGGGTGCCGCGCCGGCGGCGGCCGCGAGCACGCCGGCGACCGCGTCGAGCGTGACCAGCACCCGCCCCTCCAGCCGCCCGAGCGAGGACAGGCCGTGGCGCATCAGCACCCGTTGCAGCGGACGCAGGTCGTGGTGGCGCAGGGCGATGTAGTGGGCGAGGTTCAGCGCGCTGGCGGCAAAGCCGGGGCGCAGGATCGCGGGCCGCCACGCGCGGAACCGCCGCGCGCCCTCGGCCGCCACCTCCGCGCGCAGCGCGCGCAGGGTCGCGGCGGCGTCCGCCGCTGTCGGCCCGGCGTCGTCATGGTGCGGCGGCGCGGTGTCCGGCATTGTCGGTCCCTCCGTCGCGTGGTCTGTACAGCGGGGCGGGCAATCCGCACCTTGATCCAGGTCATCGCGTGGGCGACCCTGCCCGCCGGCCCTGGAGTGCTCCGATGACCGGTATCCCCACCTTCGCCATCCCGCCCGGCTTCCTGGGCCGTGGGCGCGGCGAGCGCATCGGCGCGATCAGCATCGCCGGCATCCCGCTCGATCTCGGCACCACGCACCGCGCCGGCGCCCGCTTCGGCCCCGGCGCGATCCGGCGGGCAAGCGGGATGCTGACCGACGGCGCGCACCCCGCCGCCTGGGTCGATCCGGCCACGCTCGACCTGTCGGACATCGGCGATTTCGCCATTGCCCTGGGCGACATCGGCGCAAGCCTGCGGCTGATCGAGGCGCAGGCCACCGCCCTGCCGCACCTGATCGCGCTCGGCGGCGAGCACGGCATCACGCTGCCGCTGCTGCGGGCGCTGACCAAGCGGACCGGCCCGGTCGGGCTGATCCATTTCGACGCGCATGTGGACACGTGGCCGGACAATTTCGGCCAGCGTTACGGACATGGCTCGGTCTTCTTCCATGCCATCGAGGAAGGGCTCGTCGAGCCTGCCCGCATGATCCAGCTCGGCATCCGCTCCCCCGTTCAGCGCGAGGTGTGGGACTGGACGCTGGATCGGGGTGTCACGATCCTGCCAGCACTGGACATCCACGCCAGCACGCCCGACGCGGTGGCGGCGCGGGTCCGGCAGGTGGTGGGCGACGGGCCGGTGTATCTGAGCTTCGACATCGACGCGCTCGACCCGGCCTTCGCCCCGGGCACCGGCACGCCGGAGGTGGGGGGGCTGGCGACATGGCAGGCCCAGGCGATCCTGCGAAGGCTAACGGGATTAGCCTTCGTCGGCATGGACCTCGTCGAGGTTGCCCCAGCTTACGATGTCTCGGAGATCACCGCGCTGGCCGGGGCAACGATGGTCTGGGAGTATCTGGCGCTGCTCGGCGCGGCATGACCCCGTCGCGGGGCACCGTCTTGCAATTCGCACCCCTGCCGGCCTCCCCCCGCGTTTAAACACCGCCCCCCGCCGCTTACCTGCCGCGGGCGCCTGACGACGCATCGCACGTGCCGCGAGCCCTCGACCTGAGAGCACAGCAACGACGGAGCGCGTCCTTTTTCGATGGAGCCGGCCATCCTTCTGGCCGGGGTCGTGAGGGAGACGCCGATGTTGGCTGACCGGTTCGCCACGATGCGAAGTCCTCGCATCACCGGCTGAGTGTTTCGCGGCCCGCCAGCGCTTGGCCGCGCATCCCCGTTCCGTTGATCGCCCGCCGCGCGCGCCCGCGCGCAGGCTGCCCGCGAGGATCGCCCGATGAGCCTGCTCCGCGCCCGTACCGCCGTCTCGCCGCTGCGCCGTGGCTTTGCCCCGGACGCCGCCGACCTGCCCGCCGTCGCCGATCTGGTCGCCATCGAGCGGCCGGAGGAGCCGATGCACTGCCTGCGCCCGGCCACCATCGCGGCCACCGCGCGCGCCTTCGTGGCGGCGTTTCCCGGCGACACGCTGTACGCGGTGAAGTGCAACCCGGAACCCGCCGTGCTGCGCGCGCTGTGGGACGGCGGCGTACGGCACTTCGATTGCGCCTCGGCCAGCGAAGTCTCGCTCGTGCGCACGATGTTTCCCGACGCGCACATCGCCTTCATGCATCCGGTGAAGGCGCGCGGCGCGATCCGCGAGGCGTTCTTCCGCCACGGTGTGTCCGACTTCGTGATCGATAGCGCCAGCGAACTGGCGAAGATTCTGGACGAGACTGGCGCGGACAAGAATCTCGGCCTGATCGTGCGGCTTGGGCTGCCGAAGGGCAAAGCCGTGCTGGATCTGTCCGGCAAATTCGGCGCGGCGCCGGATGACGCCGCAAAACTGCTGCGCGCGGCGCGCCCGCACGCGGCGCGGCTCGGGCTGTCGTTCCATGTCGGCTCCCAGTGCCTCGACCCGCTGGCGTGGCGCGATGCCATCGCGCTCGGCGGCGAGGTGATCCGCGCCGCCGGCGTGCCGGTCGAGGTGCTGGATGTCGGCGGCGGCTTTCCGGTCGCCTATCCGGACATCGACCCGCCGCCGCTCGGCGCGTTCCTGGCCGAGATCGAGGCGGCGTTCGAGCGGCTGGATTTGCCCGCCACGCG
>JAKBCB010000030.1 GCA_021808185.1 Pseudomonadota bacterium | reverse complement strand
CTTGCGTGCAGCGCGGCAAGCGGCGTGGCTTGCGTCGGTGGGGGGGATTCATCGGGCACGGGCGAACTCCGCTGGGAGGGTTCGTCGGCGTGCTGCCGACAGCCCAAGCCGCATCCGCGCCCAGTGCGCGACGTGCAGCCCGGGCCCCCCTCTGTCGCGGAACCTGAGAGATTCGGGTGGCCCCCTGCCTTGCTGGCGCGGGCCGGCCCTTACTCCGTCGGTGCGGGCGCCAATCGTGGCGCGCCGGCTTTCCAGAGGTCCGGTTACCCGAAGCGGTCCTTTGGCCTGAGCGTTTCCGGGGGCCGGTTGCGCCTTCGGCGGTGGGGTGTCGGCCCCACGCTCTCCCGCTCGGAGTTATCCGAACGCGACCACAATGCCGCAACCCGCCTGTCGGTTCAAGTCAAGGCCACTTCACCGCGGGCGGCAGGCTCATCAGGATCGCCTCGACATTGCCGCCGGTTTTCAGGCCGAACAGCGTGCCCCGGTCGTGGAGCAGGTTGAATTCCACATAGCGGCCGCGCCGGATCAACTGGTGTTCACGCTCCTCGGGGGTCCACGGCTCGGCCATGCGGCGGCGGACGATGGCCGGGTAGGCGGCGAGGAAGGCGCGGCCGACATCCCGCGTGAAGGCGAAATCGGCCGCGACGTCGCCGGTGAAGTGGCGGTCGAAGAAGATTCCGCCGGCGCCGCGCGGTTCGTTGCGATGTGGCAAGAAAAAGTAGCGGTCGCACCATTCCTTGAAGCGCGGATAGTACGCCGGGTCGTGCCGGTCGCAGGCGTCGCGGAAGGCGGCGTGGAAGGCCGCTGCGTCCGCCTGGGCCTCGGCGGTGTCGAGTCGCATGGGCGTGAGGTCGCCGCCGCCGCCGAACCAGCCCTTCGTCGTCACCAGCATCCGCGTGTTGAAATGGGCGGCCGGCACGCGCGGGCTTTGCATGTGGGCAACCAGGCTGATGCCGCTGGCCCAGAATCGCGGGTCGGCTTCGGCGCCCGGGATCTGGTCGCGAAACTCCGGGCTGAACGTGCCCCAGACGGTGGAGACGTTGACGCCCACCTTCTCGAACACGCGCCCGTGCATCACGCTCATCACCCCGCCGCCGCCGGGCTGGCCGTCCTCGGTCGGGCGGGTCCAGGCGGTGCGGGCGAAGCGGCCGGGCGGGTTCGCCGCGAGCGGACCCGCGTAGTCGTCCTCGATCGACTCGAACGCCGCGCAGATCTGATCCCGCAGCCCCTCGAACCAGGCTTTGGCATCATCGCGCAGGGCGTCGTGCGGCGGTGCGGCGGGGAGTGTTTCGGGTGCGGTATGTGACATCGGCGGACGATCCAGGCTGACGGGCGGCCATGCTAAGCAGCCGCGCGCGGGGCGGCTAGCCGCCCCGCGCGGCAGGCACGCCCGGTGCCCGATAAGGCAAGCCCTGCGAACATGCCGTGTTGCGGTAGCGAGAAACGGGCCATAAAAGCAGCGGAGAAGCCGGCCGACCGACTGCCCACGCCCCGCGCGACGTGGTAAGCGGGTTGAATACGCATTGCGCCCGACGTTACGGGCGCGGGGCAAGGCCCGACGACGCCTCTCGCAACGGTGAGGCGTGACGTCGCGGGGCGTTGCTCTAGATATGCTGGCAGGACGGATGCGGGGGCTCCGACGGGGTCGCCGAATGACAGAGAGGATGGCCGTTAAGATGTCTGTGACTGCTCACGCCCCGGGCCACGCCTCCGGCCACGAGCCGGGACACGATGCCGGCAAACGCGATTTCTTGAAATTGGTTGCCGCCGCCGGCGCCGCCGTCGGTGTCGGCGCGATCGTCTGGCCGATGATCGACAGCATGAACCCATCGGCAGATGTGCTGGCGCTGGGATCGGTCGAGGTCGATCTGGCGCCGGTCCCGGTCGGGCAAGCCATTACCGTGGTATGGCGCGGCAAACCGATGTTCATCCGGCACCGTTCCCCGGAGGAGATCAAGGCCGCGCAGGACGTGAAGCTCTCGCAGCTCACCGACCCGCAGACCGACGCCGAGCGGGTGAAGGCCGGCCACGAGCAATGGCTGGTGGTGATCGGCATATGCACGCATCTCGGCTGCATCCCGCTGGGCAACAAGCCAACCGATCCGCGCGGCGAATACGGCGGCTGGTTCTGCCCCTGCCACGGCAGCCAGTACGACACGTCCGGGCGCGTGCGGCACGGTCCGGCGCCGCTGAACCTGGCCCTGGCCCCCTACGAGTTCACGAGCGACACCAAGATCAAGATCGGCTGACCGCCAAGCCGATCCCGGAGCACCGAATCATGGCCGGCCTACACAAGAGCGAGATCGAGAATCCAGTGCTGAACTGGATCGATACCCGTCTGCCCGTTATCACGATGATGCAGAAGGAATACGGCGTCTTCCCGACCCCGCGGAATTTCAATTACCTGTGGAATTTCGGCGCGTTGGCGATGGTCGTGCTGATGATCATGATCGCCAGCGGCATCCTGCTGGCGATGCACTACACGCCCGAGAAGACCATGGCCTTCGACAGCGTCGAAGCCATCATGCGCGACGTGAACTTCGGCTGGCTGTTGCGCTACGGCCACGCCAACGGCGCCTCGATGTTCTTCATCGTCGTGTACATCCACATCTTCCGCGGGCTGTACTACGGGTCGTACAAGGCGCCGCGCGAACTGCTGTGGATGCTCGGCGTGGTCATCATGCTGCTGATGATGGCGACCGCGTTCATGGGCTACGTGCTGCCGTGGGGCCAGATGTCGTTCTGGGGTGCCACCGTCATCACCAACCTGTTCTCGGCCTTTCCATTGGTCGGCGAACATATCGTAACGTGGCTGTGGGGCGGCTTCTCGGTCGATAACCCGACGCTGAACCGCTTCTTCGCGCTGCACTACCTGCTGCCGTTCGTGCTGATCGGCGTGATCTTCCTGCACGTCGCGGCGCTGCACATCACCGGCTCGAACAACCCGCTGGGCATCGATCCGAAGGGGCCGCAGGACACGCTGCCGTTCCATCCGTACTACACGATCAAGGACAGCGTCGGCATCTGCGTGTTCCTGATCGTCTATGCGGCCGTGGTGTTCTTTGCGCCCAACCTGTTCGGCGAGCCGGACAACTACATTCCGGCCAACCCGCTGGCGACGCCGGCGGAAATCGTGCCGGAGTGGTACTTTCTGCCGTTCTACGCCATCCTGCGCTCGGTGCCGGACAAGCTCGGCGGCGTGCTGATGATGTTCGGCTCGATCATCGTGCTGTTCGTGCTGCCGTGGCTGGACACCAGCCCGGTGCGCAGCGCCAGGTTCCGCCCGGTCTATCGCGTGTTCTTCTGGCTGCAACTGCTGGCCTGCATCGTGCTCGGCATGGTGGGCGCGCATCGGCCGGAAGGGATCTGGGTGATCCTGGGTCGCGTCTCGACCGCGTGGTATTTCCTGCACTTCCTGGTGATCCTGCCGCTGCTGGGCAAGCTGGAGCGGCCGCTGCCGCTGCCGGAGAGCATCAGCCGCGCCGTGCTGCGTGGTGGTGGCGGCGGGCCGCTGCCCGGGGGCGCGACCGCCAAGCCGATGGAGAAAGTCTGATGCGCGCCGCTCGCCTGCTTACCCTGTTCGGGGCGCCCGCCCTCGGCTTGCTCGCCGGTCTCGCCTTCGCGACCCCGGCGGGGGCGGAGGAGGAGATCGTGCTGCCGAAACAGAACTGGTCGTTCTCCGGCCCGTTCGGCACGTTCGACCGCGCGGCCGCGCAGCGCGGCTTCCAGGTCTATAACGAGGTCTGCTCGAACTGCCATTCGCTCAAGCTCGGCTACTACCGCAACCTTGCGGGGATCGACCTGAGCGAAGAGCAGATCAAGGCGATCGCGGCGGCGAAGTCGGTTCCGACCATCGGCGACGACGGCCAGCCGACCGAGCGGCCGGCGCTGCCGTCCGACCATTTCCGCTCGCCGTATCCCAACGACAAGGCCGCACGCGCGGCGCTGAACGGCGCGCTGCCGCCGGATCTGTCGGTGATCGAAAAGGCGCGCGTTGGCGGACCGGACTACATCTTCGGCGTCCTGACCGGCTACGGCGAGCCGCCGGCGGACATGAAGATGGGCGACGGGATGAACTACAACAAATACTTCCCCGGCCATCAGATCGCCATGCCGCAGCCGCTGCAGGACGATCAGGTGACATACGCCGACGGCACCAAGGCCACCATCGAGCAGGAAGCGCGCGATGTCGTGACGTTCCTGACCTACATGGCCAACCCGGAGATGGAGCAGCGCAAGCGCATGGGGGTGAAGGTGATCGCCTTCCTCGTGCTGCTGACCGGCGTGACCTATGCCGTCAAGCGCAAGGTGTGGGCCGACGTGCATTGATGCCGCGCCGCACGGCGTGAGATGAATCCCCGCCGCGCCCCGCAAGGGCGCGGCGGTCGCGTTTTTGGCGGAGAGCGAAATGTCCCAATCCAGCACCGAGACGGTGCAACCGGTCATCGGCATCATCGGCGGTTCCGGCCTGTACGACATCGACGGCCTGGAGGGGAAGGTGTGGCGCAAGGTGCACACGCCCTGGGGCGAACCTTCCGACGAATTGCTGGAGGGCACGCTGGGCGGCGTGCGCTGCGTGTTCCTGCCCCGGCACGGGCGCGGGCACCGCACCTCGCCCACGCATCTGAACTATCGCGCCAACATCGACGCGCTGAAGCGGCTGGGCTGCACCGACGTGATTTCGCTCTCGGCCGTCGGCAGCCTGAAGGAAGAACACCCGCCCGGGCATTTCGTGATCGTCGATCAGTTCATCGACCGCAGCTTCGCCCGTGAAAAGAGCTTCTTCGGTGAGGGCTGCGTGGCGCATGTCTCCGTCGCGCACCCGGTTTGCGCGCGGCTGGGCGATGGGCTGGAGGCGGCGGCGCGCAGGCTTGGTCTGCCGGTGACGCGCGGCGGGACGTACCTGGTGATGGAGGGGCCGCAATTCTCCACCAAGGCCGAGAGCGAGCTGTACCGCAAGTGGGGCTGCTCGGTGATCGGCATGACCAACATGCCGGAGGCGAAGCTCGCGCGCGAGGCGGAGCTTTGTTACGCAACCGTCGCGATGGTGACGGATTACGATTGCTGGCACCCGGACCACGATGCCGTGACCGTGGATATGGTGGTCAAGGTGCTGTTCGCGAACGCGGACAAGGCCAGGGCGCTGGTGGCCGATGTGGTGCCCGGCCTCGGGCTCGCGCGCGGCCTGTGTTCCGCCGGTTGCGACCGTGCGCTTGAATATGCCCTGATCACCGCGCCGGAGCGGCGCGACCCCGACCTGATGGCGAAGCTCGACGTGGTCGCCGGACGGATGCTGTCGTCGTAGCGGGGTCCAGGGGCCTCCCGGCCCCTGGCCTGGGCTTGCTTACGTGAGATGCCTGGCGAAAAAGGAGAGTGTCCGCTCCTGCGCCACCGCCGCGTCCTTGGGGCTGAAGCTGCCCCGTTCGTCGCAGCCGAAGCCGTGGTGCGCCCCAGGATAGACGTGGATCTCGACCCCCGGCTGCGCCGCGCGGATCAGGTCCACGTCGCTCAGCGGGATGCCGGAATCGAGTTCGCCGAAATGCAGTTGCACCGGGCAGTGCGGGGTTTCCGTGCGGGTGCCGGCGATCATGCCGCCGTACCAGCCTGACGCGGCCTTGAAGTGCCGGGTGCGGGTGGCGCCGAACCACGCGATGCTGCCGCCCCAGCAATAGCCGACGATGCCAAGTTTCCGCCCGCCAAGGGCCAGGGCGGCTGCATCGATGTCGGCCATGGTGCCGGCTTCCGGCACTTGCGCGCGCAGGTCGCGACCCTGTGCCACGTCCTCGGCGGTGTAGCCGAGTTCGATGCCGGGCCGCACGCGGTCGAACAGCGCGGGGGCGATGCACAGGTAGCCGGCGGCGGCGAAGCGGTCGGCGACGTTGCGGATGTGGTGGTTGACCCCAAAAATCTCCTGCACCACGACGAGGCCGCGCGCCGCGTCCTCCGGCCCGGTGCGCCAGGCCGACAGCCTGTGCCCGTCGGCGGCGGTGAGGCTGATGGTGCTGCCCATGTGCGTGCTCCTTGCGTCCGGGGATGGCCGGGACGAAGATGCCGCGATGGGCGAGATCGTCAACCTGCGGCAGGTCAAGAAACAGCGCGCGAAGGCCGCGGCGGCGCAGGCGGCGGCGGAAAACCGCGTGCGCCATGGCCGCACGGGGGCGACCAGGCAGGTGGAGCGGATGGAAGCCGAGCGCCAGAAAGCCGTGCTGGACGGCGCGAAAAAGGACGATCCGCGCTGAGCCGCTATTCGCCGGACAATTCCTTCCGGCGCCGGTCCAGTTCCTCGCTGTAGCGGCGCAGCGCGTAGGCTTCGGTCAGCAGCCCGATCACCCGCCGGCTGTCCGGGCTGTCCACCACCGCGAGCGCGTCGGATTCCGCCCGCTCGAACAGGCCGATCGCGTCCTTGACGGTCATTTGCGGCGTCAGCATCGCATCCGTGTAGTGCAGAATGCTCGGCAGCTTCGCCGCCTCGTCGGTGCCGGGCGCGTGCGCCTCCGCCACCAGCACGATGCCGGCGTAGCGGTCGGCGGCGTCGATCACCACGACGCGGTTGGTGGCGCCGAGCGGGAAGTCGCGGCGGAAGGCGGCAACCGTGGTGTCGGCGCGCACCGTGCGCATTTCGCGCCGCATCATCCGCGCCACGGTCAGGCTGCGCACCCAGCCGATGTCCACGGCACTGCGGATCGCCTCGCCCCGCAGATGGAACCGCCACGTGGCGAAGCTGTAGCCGAAGGTGCGCCGGACGGTCAGCGAGGAGACGACGGAGGCGAGCAGCACGGCCACTGTCAGCGGCAGGCTGCCGGTGCTCTCCAGCGCCAGGAACCCCATGGTCAGCGGGCCGCCCACGATGGCCACGGCCAGCGCGCTCATGCCCACCAGCGCCAGCACCACTTCCGGGATGGCGTGCGTCACCGTCACCATCGCCAGCAGGGCCGCGAACAGCTTGCCCACCAGCGCGCCGAGGAACAGCGAGGCGAAGAACAGCCCGCCGCGAAAGCCCGAGCCGAGCGAGATCGCCGAGGCCGCCGCCTTGAGCAGGAACAGCAGCGCGATGTGGCGCAGCGGATACGGCGCGTCGATCCCGAACGAAAGCGCCGCGTGCCCGGCCGAGAGCACCTGCGGCGAGACCATGGCAAGGCCCGCGACGGCGAGGCCACCGATTGCCGGCCGCAGCCAGGCCGGCATCCGGCTGACCCGGAACGCCTGCTCGGCCAGTGTCACCCCGCGCATGATGGCGATGCCCGCCAGCGCCGCGAGGATGCCGAGGCCCAGGATCGGCAGGTAGTCGAGCGGCGGGATCGCCGTCGGCAACTGGATGTCGAAGCCGTACAGCTCGGGCGAGAGCAGCCGCGTGACCACGACGGCGACGATGGACGCCGCCATCACCGGCGCGAGCGTGGCCAGCGAATAGGTGCCGATCACCAGCTCGAACGCATAGAACGCCCCGGTCAGCGGCGCGTTGAACGCGGCCGCGATGGCACCGGCCGCGCCGCACCCCACCAGCAGCCGCTGGTCGTTGCGCCGCAGCCGGAACCGCGCGCCGAGTTCGGAGGCGAGCGAGGAGCCGACCTGGGTGTAGCCGGCCTCCAGCCCGACGGAGGCGCCGACGCCGTTGGAGATCAGCGTCTGGACCACCACGATGGCGCTGTCGTACAGCGACATGCGTCCGCCATACAGCGCGTTCGCCTCGATCGGGTCGATGGCGCGGGTCGGTCGCCAGCGCATGATGCCCAGGCCGATCAGCCCCACGAACAGCCCGCCGCCGCCCAGCACCAGCAGCACGCGCACTGGATCGGCCGAGACCAGCCCGCTCAGCCGCTCGCCGTGCGGCAGGCCGAACAGGAGCTGGTGCATCGTCTGCGCGACCAGCCCCATCGCGGTCACGGACAGGCCGGCGGCGAGCCCCGCGAGGCTGGCAAGCACCGAGAGCCAGATTTCGTCGGCGCGGACCAGGGCGCGCAGCTTGTAGGGCGCATGCACGAGCCAGTCGCGCAACGGGCGGCGCGGCCGATGCTGGGGCACGGGCGCCGCGTCCGCCGGGGGCGCATCGCGGCGAAGTCCGCGCAGGAGGGCCAGCCCTCGGCGGAATCCCGCGCGCCACCCGCCGGGTTGCCCCGGCAGGCTGGTGCCGCTCGTATAACCAGCCATCGTACCCGGCCCAAACAATCGCCGCCCGCCGCGCGACGCGGCGGGGGTGCCCATTGCAAGCACGATGAATGGGCCGCTCCGCCGAGCCGATCAACAGGATCTTGCGGTGTTGCGCGCGCCCACCGCGCGGGATCGTCCGGTGTGGCGGATCGGCCATCCCGGGGGGCCTTGGAACCCGGGGTCAGGCGTACAGCAGCCGCTCCACGATCCCCGGCAGTTCGGAAAACCGCGCCGCCACCGCCGCCGCCCCGTCGGCCATGCTCGGCGGCCCGTAGCCCCAGGCGGCGAAAATGCCCGGCAGCCCGGCGCCTTGCGCCGCGAGGATATCGTTGCGGTGGTCGCCGACCATCAGCGCGCGCGTGGGGGTTGCCTCGGCGGCGGCGATCGTGGCGAGCAGATGCGCGGGATCGGGCTTGCGCGCGGGGAAACTGTCGCCGCCACCGACGGCGGCAAAGAACCCGGCGAGGCCGGTGGCGGCCAGCACGCCGCGCGCCATCGCCTCCGGCTTGTTGGTGCAGACGGCCAGCCGCCAACCGGCGGCGGCGAGGCCGCGCAGGGCCGCCTCGGTGCCGGGGAAGGGGCGGGTGGCGACGGCGAAATTCCGGCCGTAATCCTCGGCGTAGGCGGCATGGGCGGCTTCGTCCGGGGTGGCGCCACGCGCCGCGAACGCGCGCTCGATCAACACGCGCACGCCATCGCCCACCATTGTGGTGATTTCCGACAAGCCCAGCGGCGCCAGGCCGCGCGCCACCAGCACCCGGTTCAGCGCGGCGGCAAGGTCCGGCGCGGAATCGACCAGGGTGCCGTCGAGGTCGAGCACGAGGCAGCGTGTCATTGGGGAACCCCCAGCTTTCGGCGCGCGCGTTGCGCCGCGAAATCAAGCGTGATGGCGCAACCCTTTGACACAGCGGCGCGCGCGCCGCTAGCAGCAGGGGGGTAGGGGAACCAGACATGCCCGCAACCGCCGTCATTCTCGCCGCCGGCCTCGGCACCCGCATGAAATCGACGCTGCCGAAGGCGTGCCACCCGATCGCCGGCCAGCCGATGCTGCGCCACCTGATCGACAGCGCCTCGGCCGTGTTCGAGCGCATCGTGGTGGTGATCGGGCCGGACATGCCGCAACTGGCCGCCATTGCGGCTCCGCATGGGGTGGTGGTGCAGCACGAGCGGCTGGGCACGGCGCACGCGGCCCTCCAGGCGGCCGAGGCGTTCGGCGAGGGCGACGTGGCGGTGCTGTACGCGGACAACCCGCTCATCACGCCCGAGACGCTGCGCCGCCTGCGCGAGCGGCGGGCGCGCGGCGATGTGGGGCTGGCGCTGGTAGCGATGCGCCCGGACGATCCGGGGCGCTACGGGCGCGTGATCGGCGAGGGCGAATTCGTCGAGCGCGTGGTCGAGTGGGCGGACGCGACCGGGGCCGAGCGGGAAGTGGGGCTGTGCAACGCCGGCGTGATCTGCGGGCCGGCCGCGCGCATGGCGGCGTGGCTGCGCGCCGTTCGCAACGACAACGCCAAGGGCGAATACTATCTGACGGACGTGGTGGCGCTGGCCCGCGCGGAGGGCGCGCGCGTGGCCGCCGTGGAGGCACCGTACGAGGAACTGCGCGGCATCAACTCGCGCGCCGAACTCGCGGCGGCGGAGGCGGTGGTGCAAGCCCGGCTGCGCGCGGCGGCGATGGCGGCGGGCGTGACCATGACCGCGCCGGAGACGGTGTTTCTCTCGGCCGATACGCGCTTCGCCCCGGACGTGACCATCGGCCCGAACGTGGTGTTCGGCCTCGGTGTGACGGTGGAGAGCGGCGCCGAAATACATGCGTTTTCGCATCTGAGCGGCTGCCGCGTCGGCCCGGGTGCCATTGTCGGCCCGTTCGCGCGGCTGCGGCCGGGCGCCGATGTGGGCGCGGGCGCGCATGTCGGCAATTTCGTCGAACTGAAGAACACGGTGCTCGGCGACGGCGCCAAGGCCAACCACCTCAGCTATCTGGGCGATGCCGAGATCGGGGCGCGGACCAATGTCGGCGCCGGCACCATCACCTGCAACTACGACGGTTTTGCCAAGCACCGCACCAGCATCGGCGCCGGGGTGTTCATCGGCTCCGACGCCGTGCTCGTCGCCCCGGTGCGCATCGGCGACGGGGCATTCATCGCCGCCGGAAGCGTCATCACCGACAGCGTGGCGCCCGACGCCATGGCGTTCGGCCGCGCGCGGCAGGAAAGCAAGCCCGGCCGGGCGGCGGCGTTTCGCGCGGCGGCGGCGGCAAAAAAGGAGAAGCGCTGATGTGCGGCATCGTGGGCGTGGTGGGCGGCGCGGACGCCGCGCCGATCATCATGCAGACGCTGCGGCGCCTCGAATATCGCGGCTACGACAGCGCGGGTGTGGCGACCATCGTGGGCGGGGCGATCGAACGCCGCCGGGCGTCCGGCAAGCTCGACAATCTCGCGCGCGTGCTGGCCGAGGCGCCGCTGCCCGGCTCCACCGGCATCGGCCACACGCGCTGGGCCACGCACGGCGTGCCGAACGAGACCAACGCCCATCCGCACGCCACCAGCCGGGTCGCCGTGGTGCATAACGGCATCATCGAGAACCACGCCGAACTGCGCGCCGAACTGGAGCGCGAGGGGCAGGTGTTCGCCACGCAAACCGACACCGAGACGGTGGTGCAGCTTGTGGACCTGCTGCTGCAACGCGGCCATGCGCCGGTCGAGGCGGCGCGGCTCGCGCTGGCGCGGCTGCAAGGCGCGTACGCGCTGGCGATGGTGTTCGCCGCCGACCCCGACCTGCTGATCGGCGCCCGGCACGGCCCGCCGCTGGCCGTGGGGTTCGGCGAGGACGCGATGTTCGTCGGCTCCGACGCGCTGGCGCTGGCGCCGCTGACCCAGCGGATTTCTTACCTCGAAGACGGCGATTGGGCGGTTGTGACGCGCACCTCGGCCAAATTCTTCGACGCCGAGGGCACGCCGGTGGAGCGCGCCATCCGCCGCACCGCGCTGACCGGTGCCGCGGTCGGCAAGGGCAATTTCCGGCACTTCATGGAGAAGGAGTTGCACGAGCACCCGGCGGTGCTCGGCGACACGCTGCGGCGCATGGTCAACCCCGGCACCCGCGCGGTGGCGCTGCCGGAGCTGCCGTTCGATCTGGCCGGCGTGAAGCGCGTCACCATCAGCGCCTGCGGCTCGGCGTTCTACGCGGGGCTGGTGGGCCGCTGGTGGCTGGAGACGGTGGCGAAAATCCCGACCGACGCGGACGTTGCCAGCGAATACCGGTACCGCAACCCGCCGACCGAGGCCGGCAATCTCGGCGTGCTGGTGAGCCAGTCGGGCGAGACGGCGGACACGCTGGCGGCCCTGCGCTACATGAAGTCGCAACATTCGCCCGTGCTGTCTGTGGTCAACGTGCCCGAAAGCTCCATCGCGCGCGAAAGCGACGCGGTGCTGGACACGGTGGCGGGGCCGGAGATCGGGGTCGCCTCCACCAAGGCGTTCACCGCGCAACTGGCTGTGCTGGCCTGCTTTGCGCTCGCCGCCGGCCGCGCGCGCGGCACGCTGAGTGCGGCGCAGGAGGCAGCGGCAACGGCGGCGCTGCTGGAAGTGCCGGGGCGCGCGGCCGAGGTGCTGGACCACGATCAGCACATCCAGCGCCTCGCGTCGCGCATCGCCGAGGCACGGGACGTGCTGTACCTGGGGCGTGGCGCGTGCTTCCCGATTGCCATGGAAGGCGCGCTGAAGCTCAAGGAAATCAGCTACATCCACGCCGAGGGCTATGCGGCCGGCGAGATGAAGCATGGTCCTATCGCGCTGATCGACGGCCGCGTGCCGGTGATCGCCATCGCCCCCTCTGGCCCGCTGTTCGAGAAAACCGCGTCCAACCTCCAGGAAGCGGCGGCGCGCGGCGGGCAACTGATCGTGTTCAGCGACGCCGAAGGGGCGGCGAAACTGAAGGGCATCGCGACGGAGACGGTGGTGCTGCCGACGGTCGATCCGTTCGTGGCGCCGATCCTGTACGCCATTCCGGTGCAGTTGCTCGCCTATCACGTCGCGGTGCTGAAGGGCACCGATGTGGACCAGCCGAGGAATCTGGCGAAATCCGTGACCGTGGAGTGAGACGGCGGCGGGGCCTCCGCCCGTCGCCGGGCTGACATCGCCCGGCGGCCGGCCTATGTGTGGGCGATCCAGTTGCCCCGGAGGACCGCCGTGCTGAACCAAGCCAGCAAGCTGCCGCTGAAGGACCCGAGCCTGTTCCGGCAGGCCAACCACATCGACGGCAAATGGGTGGAGGCGGCGAGCGGCCGCACCATCGCGGTGAAAAACCCGGCCACGGGCGAGGTGCTCGGCACTGTCCCGGCGCTCTCGGCTGCCGAGACGCGGGCGGCGATCGAGGCGGCGCATCGCGCCCAGCCGGCATGGCGCGCGCACACCGGCAAGGAACGCGCCGCGATCCTGCGGCGCCTCAACGACCTGATGCTGGCCAATGCGGACGACCTCGCCATCATCATGACCGCCGAGCAGGGCAAGCCGCTGGCCGAGAGCCGGGGCGAGATCGCCTATGCCGCGAGCTTCATCGAGTGGTTCGCCGAGGAAGCCAAGCGCGTCTATGGCGACACCATTCCGCAGAACGTGCGCGGCCGGCGCATCATCGTGCAGAAGGAACCGATCGGCGTGTTCGCCGCGATCACGCCGTGGAACTTCCCCGCCGCGATGATCACCCGCAAGACCGGGCCGGGCTGGGCCGCCGGCTGCACCGGCATCGTCCGCCCCGCGAGCCAGACGCCGTTCTCGGCACTCGCCATCGCCGTGCTGGCCGAGCGCGCGGGCTTCCCGCCCGGCGTGTGCAACGTCATCACCGGCCCGGCCGGCGAGGTCGGCGGCGAACTGACCGCCAACCCGCTGGTGCGCAAGCTGACCTTCACCGGCTCGACCGAGGTGGGCGCGCAACTGCTGGCGCAATGCGCGCCCACGGTGAAGAAGACCAGCATGGAACTGGGCGGCAACGCGCCGTTCATCGTCTTCGACGACGCGGATCTGGACGAGGCGGTGAAGGGTGCCATCGCCAGCAAATACCGCAACACCGGCCAGACCTGTGTCTGCGCCAACCGCTTCCTGGTGCAGGACGGCGTGTACGACCGCTTTGCCGAAAAGCTGGTCGCGGCCGTCGGGCAACTCAAGGTCGGCAACGGCATGGAGGCGGGCGTCACCCAGGGCCCGCTCATCAACGCCTCGGCCGTGGTCAAGGTCGAGGAACACATCGCCGACGCGCTGGCCAAGGGTGCGGCCGTCGCGTCCGGCGGGCAGCGCCACGCGCTGGGCGGCAATTTCTTCCAGCCCACCGTGCTGGTGAACGTGCCGCGCTCGGCCGATGTGTTCCGCGAGGAGACCTTCGGCCCGGTCGCGCCGCTGATCCGCTTCCATACCGAGGCCGAGGCGATCGCGATGGCCAACGACACCGAGTTCGGGCTGGCCAGCTACTTCTACGCCCGCGATGTCGGCCGCATCTTCCGCGTTGCCGAGGCGCTGGAATACGGCATTGTCGGCATCAACGAGGGCATCATCTCGACCGAGGTGGCGCCGTTCGGCGGCATGAAATCCTCCGGCCTCGGCCGCGAGGGGTCGAAATACGGCATCGAGGACTATCTGGAGATCAAATACCTCTGCCTCGGCGGGATCGGGGCGTGAGCCACGATTTCGACCTGTTCGTGATCGGCGGCGGCAGTGCTGGCGTGCGCTGCGCGCGCATCGCCGCCGGCCACGGTGCCCGCGTCGGCGTGGCGGAGGGGCGGTTCTGGGGCGGCACCTGCGTCAACATCGGCTGCGTGCCGAAGAAGCTGCTGGTGATGGCGGCGGAATACGGCGCCGTCCCGCGCGACGCGCGCGGCTTCGGCTGGGACATGGCCGAGGGCACGCATGACTGGCACACGCTGATCGCCAACAAGGACAAGGAGATTGCGCGCCTCAACGCGATCTATCGCCGCCTGCTCGATAACGCGGGCGCGACGGTCTTCGATGCGCGGGCGAGCTTCATCGATCCGCACACGCTCGATGTCGGCGGCCAGACTGTCACCGCCGCGCGCATCGTGATCGCCACCGGCGGCCATCCGACGGTGCCGGATTTCCCCGGCGCCGAGCACTGCATCATTTCCGACGACGCGTTTTATCTGCCGGAGCGGCCGCGCCGCGTGGCGATGCTGGGCGGCGGCTACATCGCGGTGGAGTTCGCCGGCATCTTCGCCGGCCTCGGCAGCGAGGTCGATCTGATCTACCGCGCGCCGCTGCCGCTGCGCGGCTTCGACGAGGATCTGCGCGAGGGGCTCGCCGAAGCGATGCAGGCACAGGGCATCCGGCTGCATCCGGGGGCGACGCCGGCGCGGGTCGAGGATCTGGGCGGCGTCAAGCGCGTGCATCTGAAGGACGGTTCGGTGATCGAGGCCGATCTGGTGTTTTCCGCTCTCGGCCGTGCGCCGAACGTCGCGAACCTCGGGCTGGACCGCGCGGGCGTGCGCACGTTGCGCAGCGGTGCGGTCGTGGTGGACGCCGAGCAGCGCACCAGCCAGCCGCACATTTACGCGATCGGCGACGTCACCGACCGGATGAACCTGACCCCGGTGGCGACGGCCGAAGGTCACGCGCTGGCCGATGCGCTGTTCGGCCCCGGCCCGCGCGTCTGGGCGCTCGACACGGTCGCGACGGCGGTGTTCTCCAGCCCGCCGCTGGCAACCGTGGGCCTGACCGAGCATCAGGCGGCGGCGCGCGGCCCGGCGGACATCTACCTCACCCGCTTCACCCCGATGCGCCACGCGCTGACGGGGCGGGCGCGCAAGTCGGTCATGAAGCTGGTGGTCGATCAGGCGACGCAGAAAGTCCTCGGCGCGCACATGCTGGGCGAGGACGCGCCGGAGATCGTCCAGGGCCTGTCCATCGCCATCAACTGCGGCGCCACCAAGGCCGATTTCGACCGCACCGTGGGCATCCACCCGACGGCGGCGGAGGAGTTCGTCACGCTGCGCACCCGCACCCGCGTCGCCGAAGGCCCGACGCCGGCGGAGCCGCCGCAGACGGTGATGACGCCGGCCGAGATCGGCGCGGCCG
>JAKBCB010000535.1 GCA_021808185.1 Pseudomonadota bacterium | reverse complement strand
AATGGTGTCGAGCAGCGAAAGGCTGTCCAGGTCGAACACCGGCTTGGCTTCCGGATGGTCGCCCGCCTGCACGCCGTCGCCGGTGAGGCACAGAATGTTGGCGACACCGAGCGCCGCGGCCCCCAGCACGTTGCCCTGGATCGCGATGCGGTTGTGATCGCGGCAGGCGATCTGCGTCACCGGCGAATAACCCATCCGAATCAGCAGCGCGGAGACCGCGACGCTGGACATGTGGCAATGCGCGCCCGAGCCGTCGGTGGCGTTGATCGCATCCACCCAGCCCTCGAACGGCTTTATTCTGTGCTCGATCTCGTCCGGGTCGGCGCTGTCGGGCGGGTTGATCTCGGCGGTGACGGCGAATTCGCCGCGCCGCAGCACGCGCTCCAGCCGCCCGCGCGAGACGTGGCCGGGCAGCGGGCGCAGCGGTGCCCAGGGGGTTGGGCCAATATCGTCAGGATGCAGCATGGTGCTTGGCGGCTTCCAGCCAGGAGGATTTGCCGGCGCGGCGATGATCGACCGGCGTTTGCACCTGCCCGAGCGCCGCCACCGCGTCCATGCGCTGCGCGCCGGCGAACGCCTGCACCCAGACGCAGGGCATGTCCGGATGCACCTCGCAATGTCCGTTCGCCCGCACGCCGCCACAGGGACCGTTGCGCAACCCTTTCGGGCAGTTCATCGGGCAGGACAGGCCGGTTGCGGACAGCACGCACTGGCCGCACATGCGGCAATCGAACAGCGCCTGTTTCACCGTGCGCTCGACGGCTGCGACCGGCTGTTCAAGCCGGTCGTAGCCGATGCGGCGAAACACCGGGTCCATGCCGCGCAGCACACGCTCGAAGGCGCGATAGGTGCCGGCGAGGAACGCCGCGTGGCGTACGCTCCACAGCCGCAGTGAGCGACGCGGCAATGGCGCGCGCGCCACGCCGCGATGCGCGAAGGCGTCCTCGGGGCGCATGGATCAGGCGCGCGACTGCACGGAACCCTGGCGCCGCGCCATGAAGGTTTTCGCCGTTTCCACCGCGACCGCCGCATCGCGGCAATAGGCATCGGCCCCGATGGAATTGGCGAACGCCTCGTTCAGCGGCGCGCCGCCCACCAGGACCACGTAGTCATTGCGGATGCCCTTTTCCTTCAACGTGTCGATGACGACCTTCATGTAAGGCATCGTGGTCGTCAGCAGCGCGGACATGCCGAGGATGTCCGGCTGATGTTCCTCGATGGCGGCAAGGTACTTTTCCACGCCGTTGTTGATGCCGAGGTCGATCACCTCGAAGCCGGCGCCTTCCATCATCATCGAGACGAGGTTCTTGCCGATGTCGTGGATGTCGCCCTTGACGGTGCCGATCACCATCTTGCCGACCTTCGGCGCGCCGGTTTCCGCCAGCAGCGGGCGCAGGATGTACATGCCCGCCTTCATCGCATTGGCGCTGAGCAGCACTTCGGGAACGAACAGGATGCCGTCGCGGAAGTCGATGCCGACGATGCGCATGCCCTCGACCAGCGCCTGCGTCAGGATGTCGTAGGGCGTCCAGCCGCGATCCAGCAGGATGCGGACGGCGGCTTCGATCTCGTCCTTCAGCCCGTCATACAGATCGTCGTGCATCTGGGCGACGAGTTCCTCGTCGGTCAGCGAATTCAGGTCGAGATCGTCGGACATGTCTTCCCCTCGGTCAGACGTTGGAGTCAGCGAACGATGCCTTGCGGCGCGCCATGTAGTCCAGCAGGGCCTCGTCCACGGCCGGGTCGATCGCCGGTGCTTCGTACTCGGCGAGCGTCTTTTTCCACAGCGCATTCGCCCGCTGCGCCATGTCCCGCCGCCCCTCCGCGTCCCATTGCTCGTAGCTGTTGTTGTCGGAGAGTTGCGAGGGGAAGAAGGCGGTTTCGAAATTCGCCTGGGTGTGGGCGCAGCCGAGGAAATGCTTGCCGGGGCCGACCTCGCGGATCGCGTCCATCGCCTGGCCGCTTTCCGAGGTGTCGATGCCGCCGAGCATGGTCTGGTACATGCCGGCCTGATCGACATCCATCATAAATTTCTCATAGCCCATTGCCAGACCGCCTTCGAGCCAGCCAGCCGTGTGCAGCACGAAATTGGTCCCGGCGAGCACCGTGGGCAGCATGGTCTGCGCGCTCTCGTACGCCGCCTGGGCATCCGGGATTTTCGATGCGCACAGCCCCCCGCCGGAGCGGAACGGCACGCCGAGGCGGCGGGCGAGGGCGGCCATCGTGTAGAGCACCAGCGCCGGTTCCGGCGTGCCGAAGGTCGGCGCGCCCGATTTCATCGACATCGAACTGGCGAAGCTGCCGAAGATCACCGGGGCGCCCGGGTTGACCAGTTGCACGAACGCCATGCCGGACATCGCCTCGGCCAGCGTCAGCGTGGCGGTACCGAGCACCGTCACCGGCGACATCGCGCCCGCCAGGATGAAAGGCGTCATCAGGCACGCCTGATTGTTGCGCGCGTACACCTTGGCCGCACCCAGCATGGTGCTGTCCCAGGTCAGCGGCGAGTTGGCGTTGATCAGGCTGGTGGTCACCGTGCGCGGCCGCCCGGTGGTGGGCTCGATCCAGTCGGCACCGAACAGGATCTCGGACATGGACACGGTGTCCTGCGCCCGCTCCGGCTGGGTGACGCTGCCCATGAACGGCTTGTCGCTGTAGCGCATGTGCGCGTACACCATGTCGAAATGCCGCTTGTTCACCGGCAGATCGACCGGCTCGCACACGGTGCCGCCGGAATGGTGCAGATACGGCGTGCTGTAGGCCAGCTTCACGAAATTGCGGAAATCCTCGATCGTGCCGTCGCGGCGGCCTTGGTCGAGATCCAGCACGAACGGCGCGCCGTA
>JAKBCB010000534.1 GCA_021808185.1 Pseudomonadota bacterium | reverse complement strand
CGACGTGGCTTGAGCGGTCATTGAATGCGGCTTTAGGGTTGGCGGCGACCAAAAGGATTGGGCGGTTCGGCAAACCGCTGTTGATCCACCAGCTTGTTCCAAAACTGCAAGCAGTCGCGAACAACTTTAATGGGGATGCGTTTCTCGCTTCCGGCAATCAAAAAATGCGAGATGGCGCCGGTTCTCAATGGCGTCGGTTCCGTCCACCCTAAAATGTTTTCGACGCTCCAAGGAAGACCCATGAATTACAGCCCTTGAACCCATCCGGTCAGAGTATGCAACGCCCGCCTACAACTCGTCAGTCTGCGCCAACGACATCGCACGATGCCGCGCCACACCGCGTGGCCGCTCATCAAGCTTGCCCAGAAATCGCGCGTCCGCCGTGACAAAAGCGCAGTCATTCGCGTTCGCCAGGGCGAGATAAAGACAATCATAGGCTGGATGATCCAGTTCGATCGCGAGGCGCGTCGCGGCCTCCAGCAATGCGCGGGTCGGCGATAGCTCGATGTCCGCGGCCTGCAGCAGCCTCGCTCCAAACAGCGCCTCCTCGGGCGACAATTCGTCGCGCCGGACCTTCTTCCACAGAATATTCGCGCATTCGGCCACCAGCAGTTCGGGTGCCAAGAGCTTCGCCTTGCGACGCAGCGCGAGCGCCTGCGGTGTGCCGTCTTCCTCGATCACCCATTTGATCGCGATGCTGGCATCGATCACGAGCGTGGTCACCGCTCGTCGCGCCCCTCGCTCAGCAGAACCTCCGACGGGGTCTGATGCCGCCGCGCCGTCAGCTTGCGCAATTCGGCCGCCAGCGTGTCGAACGACGGCGCGATTTCGCCCGCGAGCGCCTGGCGCAGGATTTCGCGATGCTCCGCCTCCATCGAGCGCCCGTGACGGGCGGCGCGCAGCTTCAGTTGGACGATGAGATCGTCGTCCAGATTGCGCACATGCAGACTCCCACCCATTCGGGCCTCCACGGTACCAGTGTCCTCATTGATAGCAAATTGATAGCATCCTGGTCAATCATCGCGGCCTTCGGGGTCGCCCGCTGGCCTTCCTGGCCCACCCACCCCTATGCTTCCCGCCAGTTCGGGCGTGCCTGGAGCAACCAGGCCGATGCGGGGGAACGGCGATGATGCGGTTGGTCGGACTGGGCGCGCTGGCGCTGCTGCTGGCGCAGGCGCCCGTGCGGGCCGAGGACGCGCCCACCCCTGATGTGGCCACCGCGAGCGGCCCGGTGCGCGGGCTGGTGGGTGACGGGGTGGCGCGGTTCCTGGGCATCCCCTTCGCGGCGGCACCGGTGGGCGCCTTGCGCTGGCAGCCGCCACAGCCGCCGCCACATTGGTCGGCGCCGCTGGAGGCAAACCATGTCGGTGCGGTCTGCCCGGCCGGCCCGCGCGGCGTGTTCGCCTCGCCGAGCGAGACGGAGGATTGCCTGTTCCTGAACCTGTTTGCCCCGGCCACGGCGGGCGCGCGCGCCGCGTTGCCGGTGATGGTCTGGATCCATGGCGGCGGGCTCTACAGCGGCTCGGGCAATGACTATGACGGCTCGTGGCTGGCCAGGCGCGGCCAGGTGATCGTCGTCACCTTCAATTACCGCGTCGGCGCGCTCGGCTTCTTCTCGCATCCCGCGATCAACGCCGAGGGCCACGCCTTCGCCAATTACGGCATCATGGACCAGCAGGCGGCGCTGCGCTGGGTGCGCGACAACATCGCCCGGTTCGGCGGCGACCCTGCCCGCGTCACCATTTTCGGCCAGTCCGGCGGCGGCACCAGCGTCATGGCCAATCTGGTCTCGCCGGCGTCGAAGGGTCTGTTCACGCGCGCCATCAACCAAAGCGGCACCCATATCGAGATCTATCCGCCCGAGGTCGCGCTGAAGGCGGCGGCCGACTTCGCCAGCCAAGCCGGCTGCGCCGACCAGAGTGCCGCCTGTCTGCGCGGGCTTGATGTGCGCGCGGTGCTCGCGCACCAGGGTGGCATCGTCAAAAATCTGGTGAACGGGTTTCCGGTGGTGGACGGCACCATCATCCCCCGCACCGCCTTCGCCGCCTTCCGCTCCGGCAAATTCAACCAGGTGCCGATCCTGACCGGTCTGGTCGCCGACGAGCAGGCCTTTTTCCTGCCCGAGGCGACCGGCGGCGCGCCGCTCGACGCGGATGCCTACCGCGCGCATGTGCGCTCCTTCGGCGCGGCGACGCAAGGCCGGTTGCTCGCGCGCTATCCGCTCGACGCCTATGCCAGCCCGAGCCTCGCCGACATCGCCTTCGCGCAGGGCTACAAGGCCTGCGTGTCGCGCCAGATCGATCTCGCCTTCGCCAGATTCGTGCCTGTCTACGTCTATCAGTTCAACGACCGCACCGCGCCGACCTATTTCCCGCCGCTCAGCTATCCGATGCGGGCCTACCACACCGCGGAGCTGCAATATCTGTTCGCCGGCTTTCACGGCGGCCTCGGCACCCCGCACCCGCTCGACGCCGCCCAGCAGCGCCTGTCTGACACCATGCTGGATTATTGGGCCGGTTTCGCGCGCGCCGGCTCGCCGAACGCCGCCGCCCTGCCGCGCTGGCCGCGCTTTGCCGCCGGCAGCGAGGCGGTGAAGCTGCTGGATCGCGGCGCGCCGCGCACCCAGACCGGCCTTGGCGCGCACAACGGCTGCGCGCTGTGGGACCAGGTGCAGAGCTACCGCTGACCCGCCCGCGTCACCGGGCGCGGTAGCGCGCCCCCATCACCGTCACCGCGATGGTGGCGATCGCCAACGGCCCCGCGCCGAGCAGGAAGATCGATGGCGTCGGCCAGTTCAGCGACACCAGGAACGCGCCGACCAGCGGGCCGATGATGGCGCCGATC
>JAKBCB010000533.1 GCA_021808185.1 Pseudomonadota bacterium | reverse complement strand
CTCGCCCCAGCGATAGACGACGTGCATGGCGCGGCCGAGGCCGGCGGCGAGCGCGTCGGACGCCTCGGCGCCGGTGCGGCGGCTGGTGCTGGCGAGGACCGAGCCGCCCTGGCGCAACGCGAGGCGCGCGACCTTGCGGCCGAGCGCGTGCGCCATCGCCGGAGGCATGTCCATCCCCCGCACCGGGCCGCCGACCAGCAGCACCACATGCGGACGCGGCAGATGCGCGAGCCGTTCGGCCCAGGCGGCGGCGGCGTGGTGCAGCACCAGCGGCGACACGCGGTGCGGCGTGCCCAGCACCGGGAACACCCCCTCCGGTCGCGGCAGCCGGCTCTGCGCCGGGACCACCAGCATGTCGTACGACTCCGCCCGCAGCAGGCCGCCCAGCGGCGCCAGCAGCGCGCCGGGCCAGGGGCTGGGTGTCGCGCAATGCACCACCGGGCAGGCAAAGCGCGATTTCAGCCACAACGCCACCGGGGCGGACCGCGCGCCGGAGGAGATCACCAGCCGTGGCCCCTCGCCCCCCGGCGGCGGCGCCAGCAGGGAGACGGCGGGGGTGAAGGCGGGCGCGCGGTCCTCGGCGCCGCGCCCGCCGGGCTGCGCGAGGCCGATCAGCGTGCCACGGCGCGCGAGGCTCGCCACCGGGGCCATCCAGTTCCACGTCAGCGGGATGCGGCGGAACGGCACGCCCAGCCGCTCGGCGATGCCGATGGCGGTCGCGGGGGCGCCGCGCACGTCGTCCAGCACCCAGACCGGGGCGTCCTCGATCGCGGCACCGCGGACTTCACTCATCGGGGCGGCTCATCGGGGCGCGCTCATGCGGATGGACGCTCCGGCGGCAGGCGGCTAGGAGGGGGCGGGCACGAGGGAGAGACGGGCATGACCAAGCTGCATGTGACGGACTGGGACCGGGACGCGGCGCTGACCACGGCGCGAATCCTGCTGGAGATCAAGGCCGTCAATTTCCGCCCCGCCGAGCCCTATACGTTCACCTCGGGCTGGAAGTCGCCCGTGTACATCGATTGCCGGCGCATTATCTTCTTCCCGCGCGCCCGCGCCAAGATCTGCGATCTGGCGGTCGAGAAGATCAGCCGCCATGTCGGCTACGAGAGCATCGACGCCGTCGCCGGCGGCGAGACCGCCGGGATTCCCTTCGCCGCCTGGATCGCCGAGCGGATGCTGGCGCCAATGGCCTATGTACGCAAGCAGCCGAAGGGGTTCGGCCGCAACGCCTTGATCGAGGGCGACGTGCCGGAGGGCAAGCGCACCCTGCTGGTGGAGGACCTGACCACCGACGGGCAGAGCAAGATCCGCTTCGCCCAGGCGCTGCGCGACGCGGGGGCGATCTGCAATCACGCTTTCGTGGTGTTCTTCTACGGCGTGTTCCCCGGCAGCTTCGAGACGCTGGCCAAAATGGATATCGGCCTGCACCACCTGGCGACGTGGTGGGACGTGCTGGAAGCCTGCCGCGACCGGCCGTATTTCGACGAGTCGGCGCTGGCCGAGGTGCGGAAATTCCTGGAAAACCCGGTGGCGTGGTCGGCGGCCCATGGCGGCGTGGCCAGCGCGGAAGAAGCAGCGGCACGCAAGGCGGCGGGTTAGGGTTTTCCAGCGGCCGGCATTTTTATCGCGAAACTGCAACAATCACGTCGCAAGGCGGCGGCGGCGCTCAGACCGGGCGCGGCTGGCCACGGGCGCGGGCCGGCGGCGACGAGTTTGGCGGCGACGCTGTTGGCGGCGGCGGGGGTGGCGGCGGCCAAGCCGGCGCGGCGGCACGGGCCGGCGGGCACGCCGGCCTGGGCGACACCCGCGCCCGGAGCGGCCTTTGCGGCGGTGGCGGGAGCGCGGCTTGCGGCCGCGCCAGGAGCGGCGGCGGGCGGAGCCGCAGCATCCAGCACAGCGAGCGCAGCGGCCGGCGAATCGCGGCGGGGGCGGCGGCGAGCAGCGCCGCCATCTCCGGGTCGCGCAACAGGTGGTCGAGTTGCCCGCGATACCCCACCGCCTCCGGCACCAGCGTCAGCAGCCAGCCGGAATGTACCGGCAGCGGGCCCGGCTGGCGCGGCCGGCGGGGCTTGGCCGGGCGTCGCGCGGCGGGCCGTCGCGGCGCGATGCGCCCGTCCTGACTACGGACGATGAGCCGGGCGACGCGCTGATTGAGGTCGCGGATGCGGCCGACGATGAGCGCGACCAGCGGCGAGGACAGCTTTCCCCAGGCGCGCCGGGCGTCCACCGCCAGGGTGAGCGCGAGCAGAATGGTGGCGAACTTCTCGGCCGGGGTGGGGTGTGGCGTGGGCACGGCTTTAGTTAGTATTTTTAACTGAACTGGGCAAGATGGAATGACGGCGGCGGTCGCGCGCGGTCGAAGGCTTGGGTCGATGGGCCGGAGCAAGCGCGGGGGAGAGGGAAGAAGGACGTGCTTCGGATGGGGCCGTCCCTCAACGCGCGTCTTGCAAATGCCGGTGCATTCGGCCGAGCTGTAGCAGCCCGGAGGATGCGGCGCCTCGCCGTAGAGCTTCACAAGCTGGGCATAAATCCACGTCGGCCCCGAATGCGCCTTCCACGGCTTCCAGATACGCCTTGAGGCCGTCCGTGGTGAGTTGCACCCGATTGGCGAGGCGATCCGCCACGTCATCTATGAACGCCGCCGAGTAGCCGGCATCCCGGCCGCCGATCAGGTAGGAGACGATCAGCTTCGTGTCGGCATCCAGAGCAGTCCACGTCCACAGGTCACCGGGTTCGTCAGGAGCGGCCTTTGCGGTCGCGACGTTGCGCTGCTTGCTGTAGCAGAACGACCAACTCTCCTCGCACCGCACCCGCATCGCCTTCATGCCGCGCACCGTCTCGTCA
>JAKBCB010000532.1 GCA_021808185.1 Pseudomonadota bacterium | reverse complement strand
AGGACGTACTCGATGTCCTTGAAGCTGTTGCGGAACACCAGATCGCGCGAGGCCTCCAGCGCCGGCCGCTCCCAGTCGTGCTTGAATTCCTTGAAACGATTCAGCATCGGGAACAGGCCGAAATTCATCGAGCCCATGTTCAGGGATGCGACTTCCGGCTGGAACACCGCGGCCGGGCGCACGCGCTCGGCCACCGTCATGTACGGCGCGCCGCCGGTGGTGAGATTCACCACGGCACCCGTGCGTTGCTTGATCTGCGGCAGGAACTTGCCGAACGCTTCCGGCGACTGGTCCGGCTTGCCGGTGATCGGGTCGCGCGCGTGCAGATGCACGACGGCGGCCCCGGCCTCCGCCGCGCCCACCGCCGCGTCCGCGATCTCCTCCGGTGTCACCGGCAGATACGGCGACATCGAGGGGGTATGGATCGCGCCGGTCACGGCGCAGGTGATGATGACTTTCGGCGCTTTGGCCATGGTCCGGTTCTCCTACGAGCCAATCTCGGTGTCGGCGTCACGCTTGTGCGCGACCAATGCCATCAGCCGGCGGTCGCGCCAGCGGGCGCGCTCCGGCAATTGCGCCGGGGCCAGCTTCTCGCGACGCTCCGCTTCGATGCGTGCGGAAAGCGCGCCGGCCCAGGAGACGATGTGTTGCTGTGTCTGCCACATGGATTTGTACATGCCCTCGTAGCGCGCGATGTAGTCCGCGACGCCGGCGGGCGCGTTGAGGTCGATGGTTTCGAACGGCCCCATGAACGACCAGCGCAAGCCAAGCCCGTCGCGAATGCCGATATCGACATCGGCGGTGCTGGCGTAGCCTTCGGCGACGAGCCGGAATGCTTCCTGTAGCAGCGCGCCTTGCAGTCGGTTCATCACGAAGCCGTCGATTTCCTTGTGCATCATGATCGGCGCGTGACCGGCCGCACGCATGAACGCGCCGGTGCGCTCGAGTACTGCGGCGTCCGTCCAGGGCGCCGGCACCACTTCGACCGCCGGCACCAGATACGGCGGATTGATGGGGTGCACGACAAGGCAGCGCGCGCGGCCGGGCAGCGTCTCGGTGAAGCTCGATGGCAGCAGCGCGGATGTCGAGCTCGCCAGCACCGTCTCGGGCGCCGCCAGCCGGTCGAGTTCGCGGAACACCTCGATCTTGGTGTCCAGCTGCTCCGGGGTGTTCTCTTGCACATGCACGGCGTCGCGCAGGGCATCGGCCAGCGTCGCGGCAACCGTGATCCGCCCGCGCACCGACGCCGGGTCGTGGCCGCCGAGCAGCCCGTTGCGATGCAGATCCGCCAGCACGGACTCCACGAAGCCGAGCGCCGCCTCCGCCGCGCCCGCCGCCGCGTCGTGCAATGCCACGTTGTATCCGGCGCGCGAATAGCTGATCGCCCAGGCGCGGCCAATGAGCCCGCTGCCGATCACCGCCACCTTGTCAGCCACAGCCACCTCCCTTGCGCGCGTTCAAGCCGTCAGCGGCGCGCGATACGTTTCGAAATTGCCGCATACACCGACGGATTGCCCTGTGATATGCTTGGCCTGATCCGAGGCGAGGAACACAGCGAGCGAGGCGATTTCCTCCATCTCCACCATGCTGTGCATCGAGATGTTGTGCAGCACGAATGGCAGGTATTCGTCGAGCGTCATACCCCGCGCGCGCGCCTGCTCCTCCATCACACGGCGGCCGCGCGGGCCGTTGACGAGGCCGGGCAGGATGGCGTTGACGCGGACATTCAACGCGCCAAGCTCGATCGCGAGCACATCGGTGAAGCCGCGCACGGCATACTTGGACGTCGAATACGGCGAGCGCATCGGCATCCCGATGCGTCCCGCCACCGACGACATATTCAGGATCGCGCCACCACCGGCGCGGCGGAACATCGGGACCGCGGCACGAACGGCGTAGAACTGCCCGGTGACATTCACCGCAAGCGTGCGGTTCCATTCCTCATCGGTGATATCCTCCACCGATTTGGTCGGGCCAGATATGCCGGCGTTGTTCACCAGCACATCCAGACCGCCGAATTCCTGCTCCAGGCGCGCGAACAGGCTGGCCACATCGGCGGAGACGGCGACATCGGCGCGCAGCGCCAGCAGGGCCGGGGCGTGCGTGGCGCAGTCCGCGAGAGCCGTGTCATCGACATCGCAAACCGCGACGCGGGCGCCTTCGGACAGGAAGCGCTGCGCGATCACGCGGCCGATGCCGCCGGCGCCGGCGGTAACAAGAACGCGTTTGCCGTTGAGGCCGAGATCCATCGTGGTCCTCCCCACTTTGGCGCGGCGCCGTCAGCGTCCACGCCATGTAAGATTGCCATGGGCCAAAATGCCGCGTCAACAAGTGCCCGGGATCGCGCGATCCACTATTTGCCAACGCTACACTTGACATCTGGCGGCGTTGTGAGACGGTTTCGGCAAACGCGCCGCGCGCCGCGACGGTGGAAGCAAAACGCGATGGAGGACGTGCGCCATGGTTGAAATCCGCTTGCTGGTGGACTGCAAGAATCATCTCGGTGAAGGCCCCCTCTGGGATGTCGAGGAGCAGCGGCTGTACTGGATCGACAGTTCGGCCGCCGAGATTTGGAGCTGTCGTGCCGACGGCAGCGATGTGAAAACCCACTTCGTGCGCCGCCACATCGGCTCGATGGCGCTGCGGGAGAAAGGCGGCGCAGTGCTCGCGCTGTCCAACGGCTTCAATCTCTACGACTTCAAGACGCAGAAGGTGACACATATCGGTGACCCGGAGGCCGACGAGCCGGAAAACCGCCTGAACGACGGCAAGGTTGACCGGCGTGGCCGCTTCCTCGCGGGTTACATGTCGTACGACCACGATCGCGAAGATGCGAGCCGGGGACAGCGGCCGGTG